>NZ_MAKD01000012.1:0-128084 GCF_001691235.1 Vibrio sp. ZF57
AGATGACGCTGCGGGTCTACAAATCTCGAACCGTTTGAACGTTCAAAGTCGTGGCCTTGATGTTGCTGTACGTAACGCGAACGACGGTATCTCAATTGCACAAACTGCTGAAGGTGCAATGAACGAGACAACGAACATCCTGCAACGTATGCGTGATTTGTCTCTACAATCTTCAAACGGCTCAAACTCAAAATCTGAGCGTGTAGCGATTCAAGAAGAAGTAACAGCACTGAACGACGAACTGAACCGTATCGCGGAAACGACGTCTTTTGGTGGTAACAAGCTGCTTAACGGTACTCACGGTACTAAATCATTCCAAATCGGTGCGGATAACGGTGAAGCTGTAATGCTTCAACTGAAAGACATGCGCTCTGATAACGCTCAGATGGGTGGTAAGAGCTACCAAACTGAGAACGCGAAAGACAAAGACTGGAACGTTCAAGCGGGCTCTAACGACCTAAAACTGTCGTTCACTGACAACTTCGGCCAAGCACAAGAAATCGACATCAGCGCAAAAGCGGGTGATGACATCGAAGAGCTAGCGACTTACATCAACGGTCAACAAGATTCTGTTAAAGCGTCTGTTACTGAAGACGGCAAGCTACAAATGTTCACAGGCAACAACAAAGTGAGCGGCGATGTGTCTTTCTCTGGCGGTCTTGCGGGCGAGCTAGGTATTCAAGCAGCTAAAGACGTAACGGTTGATACTATCGACGTAACATCTGTTGGCGGCGCACAAGAGTCTGTAGCAGTAATCGATGCGGCCCTTAAGTATGTAGACAGTCACCGTGCTGAGCTAGGTGCTTTCCAAAACCGTTTCGACCACGCTATCAGCAACTTAGACAACATTAACGAGAACGTTAACGCATCTAAGAGCCGAATTAAAGATACCGACTTCGCGAAAGAAACGACTCAGATGACTAAGTCTCAGATCCTTTCTCAAGCTTCAAGCTCGATTCTTGCTCAAGCGAAGCAAGCACCGAACTCGGCACTTAGCCTACTAGGTTAATCGATTAAAAAGCCACGTTGACTATAAGCGTCAACGTTAGGCTTCCACAAATTAGCTCGTGGTGAGAGATGAGCGCTAAACAGACCCAGCTTCGGCTGGGTTTTTTATTGCCTGCAATTTGGAGAAGGGGGGAGTTTTGGTGTTGGTCGTTGATTGGAAAGCGAGATTCCCTATCACGCTCGCTCCTCACTGTAGGGAGTGACGGGAATTGGGAAATGATGGTTTCCTCGCTTACTACATCGAAGCAGTCTTTCGTCACCCCAGAATCGAGTAGAACGAGATATCAGGGATCTCTTCTGACTTTATATTCAACACTACGCTCATTAACTTAAATAATGGGGCAACTTTAGCGAATGTCGCCCTATTAATTGAAGCCCGATCACACTTTCCTTTGTTGTTGAAAAGAATACGAAAAAAATCGCATTTTTTATTAAAGCTTCTAATTAAGGGGCCGTTAAAGGGATTGAGAGAAATGATATGTACCAATGTAAGGTGAGAGAGACACTGGTGCATAAACAAATTGACATGTATTTGTGTGAGGTGAGAGTCACATAAGTGCATTAAAAAATGCCTAAAGGAGATCAACTATGGCGATTAATGTAAACACTAATGTGTCTGCAATGACGGCTCAGCGCTACCTGAATAGCGCGGCTGAAGGTACTCAAAAATCAATGGAGCGTTTGTCTTCTGGCTATAAAATCAATAGCGCAAAAGATGATGCTGCGGGCCTACAAATCTCTAACCGCTTAACGTCGCAAAGCCGTGGCCTAGACATGGCTGTGAAAAACGCGAATGACGGTATCTCTATTGCACAGACAGCTGAAGGTGCAATGAATGAGTCAACCAACATTCTGCAACGTATGCGTGACCTTTCTCTTCAATCTTCAAATGGTTCAAACAGCAAATCTGAACGTGTTGCGATCCAAGAAGAAGTCTCTGCTCTAAACACAGAACTTAACCGTATTGCTGAAACGACCTCTTTTGGTGGTAACAGGCTTCTTAACGGTACTTACGGTAGCCAATCTTTCCAAATAGGCGCAGACTCTGGTGAGGCGGTAATGCTCTCTATGGGGAACATGCGCACTGACACTAAAGACATGGGCGGCAAAAGCTATGGCGTAGAAGAAGGCAAAGATGCTTCTTGGCGTGTAGGTGCTGGTTCTGATCTAACGATTAAGTACAATGATAAGTTTGGTGAAGCTCAAGAATTATCCATTTCTGCGAAAGAAGGCAACGATATTGAAGAGCTAGCAACTTACATCAATGGTCAAAGCCAAGACGTTAAAGCGTCTGTGGGTGAAGGCGGTAAACTGCAACTTTTCGCTTCAAGCCAAAAAGTTGAAGGTGATGTTGAGTTTGGCGGCAGCCTTGCGGGCGAACTAGGTATCGGTGCTGGTAAAGACGTTACCGTTAACGATATCGACGTAACTTCTGTTGCAGGTGCAAACGAAGCAGTATCTATCATTGATGGTGCTCTAAAATCTGTTGATAGCCAACGTGCTTCTCTAGGTGCTTTCCAAAACCGTTTTGACCATGCAATCAGCAACTTAGACAACATCAACGAAAACGTTAATGCATCTAAGAGTCGTATCAAAGATACCGATTACGCGAAAGAAACAACAGCTATGACGAAGTCTCAAATCCTACAACAGGCGAGTACTTCTATCCTAGCTCAAGCGAAACAATCACCATCAGCAGCTCTAAGCTTATTGGGCTAAACTTACCTCGGTAAGTAGCGGTAAACTCTACTCTGGGTAGAGTTTTACTGTATGGCTCATAAAGGAGGGAGGGAGAGTGTTATGGAAATATCATCCAACGCATCGAACATCCAGCCTTATGGCTCACCTAATGGCATTAAAATTGCAAGCGATGAAGGTAGTAGTGCGTCGAGTCTTTCGCGACTAAAAGAAGCAACATCTTATGACAAGGTAGAGAAATCGAAAGAGGAAGCTACCGAAGCGGCGATTCAATTAGCTCAACATAGACAAGAGTTAAATGATGAAGAGCGAGTCAAAATGGTGGAGAAGGTAAACGAGTTTATCTCCTCTCTCAATAAAGGTGTGGCTTTTAAGGTCGATGAAGAATCTGGGAGAGATGTGGTTACCATTTATGAGACCACAACCGGTGATATTATTCGCCAGATCCCTGATGAAGAAATGCTTGAAATTCTAAGACGCCTAGCAGCCCAAAACTCGAATAGTCGAATATTTGAGGTGAAGGTTTAAGTCGTATTATTGAGGTGATTTAATGAGTTTTGGCCCAATGGGGATTTCGTCTGGCATGGATATCAATTCCATGGTCAGCACAATTGTTGATTCGGAGCGTGTACCTAAACAGCAACGAATCGACAATGAACGAACGCGAATCGATACCAGCATTAGTGCCTATGGAAGACTCAGAGAATCCCTTGATTCGATGAAAAACCTGATGACAAACTTTCGTCAGGAAAAAGCTTTTGCTGTGCGAACAGTCGAAAGTACCGATGAAGGTCTTGTCTCTGCAACCGCGACTACCGAAGCGATCGCTGGCAAATATGCCATCGATGTGTTGCAGCTTGCCCAAAGCCATAAAGTGGCTTCTGATGTACTGTCAGAGGACATGAAATTTGGCCCAGGTAAGCTGCAGATTTCGCTTGGTGATGACAGCTTTGATGTGCAAGTTGGCGACAGATCGAGACTTATCGAAGTTGTTCGTGGTATCAACGGTGCAGATAGCAACCCAGGCGTTCGTGCATCTATTATCAACGATGTCGAAGGTCCAAGACTTATTATTGCCTCGAACCAGTCTGGTTCAGATCAGCAGATCAGCATTAATGTTGAGTCAGATGCTGCCAATCCCCTGAAAAAACTCGAATACAAAACGCTTGAAGAACGTGTTAAAGCGCTAGAGAAAGCGCGCGTTGCTGCTCAAGATATTCTAGCTCTAACCCCTGCAGGAAAAGCCGTCGAACTCATCGATGAAGTGATCGCTAACGATGACCCAAATGCGAATGAAACACTCGATAAAGATGGCAATATCATCCCTGCAGCTCAAACCGATTCTACTTCAGATGTTGACGGAGACTCTAAAAGTCTCAGCTACGGTGAGCAAGCAGCCGCCGACGGCCAAGCCGCCCTAGACGCAGCTCAAGCGGCAAAGTCTGTGATGCCTGAAGATAATATCCCTGGCTGGACTGAAACCGCGTCAGGTACGCTTTTAGATTCTTACTACACACCAGAACTTGAGCTTGATGAAAAAGCGATAGAGAAGGCACCCGATGTGCCGGGGTGGTCAAATGCTGCCTCAGGTACTCTGACCGATTCCTACGTGACGCCAAAAGAAGCCCAACAAAAGCTTGAGGCGGAACAAGCTCGTATCGAAGAGAAGATTTCACAAGAAAAAGCGGAGTTGGCTGAAAAAGTTCAAAAAGGCGAACTCACCGCAGAGCAAGCCAAGAAAATTGAGCGTGCCAAATTAGAACCCGAAGAGCGCGAGCTCTTAGAGAAGGTCGATAAAGCGCAAGCAGATCTTGAACAAGCACAGCAATCTTTTGATACCTATAGTGGAATGACTGAAGTTCAGGCTGGCCAAGATTCTATGGTTGTCCTAGATGGTGTTGCTCAACTCTCTAGTAATAACAATGTGATTGAAGATGCCATTGAAGGTATTGATATTACGGTGAAAGGAAAAACGCCAAAAGATAAGCCGCCGGCAGAAATTGGTGTGGAGTACGACCGTAACAGTGTTCGCCAAGATATCGAATCCTTTGTGAGCTCTTATAACCAGTTCTATCAAGTGTCGAAAGACCTCGCGGGTGTTGATCCAACGACTGGTCAAAAAGGCCCGCTCTCTGGTGACAGTACAGTGCGTAACGCCGACTCCCGATTGAAAGGGGTGTTCTCATCAAGCATCGAAGGTGCGCCAGACAATCTAAAGTCTTTGACTGAATTCGGTATCACCACCACAAGACAAGGCTCGCTAGAAATCAACTACGATATGCTTGACCGTCAACTCAACAATAACTTTGATAAGTTGGGTGAGTTCTTTGGTGGCAACAACGGTTTCGCCAAAAAAGTGGAAGATGCGATTCAAGGTATCACAGGTATCACGGGTTCAATCCGTACTAGAGAAAAGAGCTTGGTCGAGCAAAACTACCGTTTGGTTGATGACCAAAGCGCGCTCGACCGCCGCATGGACAGCCTAGAGAGCCGTACCCACTCTAAGTTCACAGCCATGCAAGATGCGACCAGTAAGATGCAATCTCAGCTGGGCAGTATGATGAATGCGTTGGGCTAATAGATGAATAGCCAGCTACAAGAGCTTTGTGAACTCGATCAACTAATTATCTCTAAACTGGAATTTAGTGAAATTAATGCTGAAGAAATAACGCAGCTTGTCGATAACAGAGAACAGTTATTGCAAAACGTGCTTCAAATAATCGACTCACATCCCGACGTTAAGCAAAGTTCTGAATGGTTTGAAGCCATTACCAGAACCAGAAAATTAGTCGAATTGATGCAGTCTGAGACGAGTCGAGTAGGTAAGACCCTACATAAATACCGTCACGGCGCTAAATCAGTTCAACAATACAAAAAGTTTTTATAGAAGAGGTTTACTATGCGCGGTTCTTTACAGGCATATAAAAAGGTATCAGTGGATAGTCAGCTAACGGCTGCCTCACCGCATAAGATTGTACAAATGCTAATGGCCGGTGCTATCGAGCGTTTGATTCAAGGCAAAGCGGCAATGCAAGCAGGCAACATCCCAGTGAAAGGTGAGCGACTTGGTAAGGCTCTAGATATCATTATTAGCCTACGTAGTTGCCTATCTATGGACGATGGTGGCGATATTGCGAAAAACCTAGATCAACTTTATGAGTTCATGATCACGCAAATTTCTGCGGCAAATCACAAAAATGACCCACAGCCTATTGATGATGTTATCGATATTATTCGCGAAATTAAGAGCGCTTGGGACCAAATTCCGAACGAATATCACAACTTGACGTCCGCTGACGTAGGTATTTAAAGAAAAATTGCAGTTTTAACCAATCTCATATCCCTTAATTGGCTGGTTGCCTTATTTTTTTAATCAAATAAAATAGAAGCCATTAGATAGCCTAATGGCTTTTTTCGTTGCTGATTTCCTAAATTTGTCCACGTAGACCATAATCATTGATACTTTTCTCTGTTTTATCGATTACGTCGCTCACCGTTTTTCTGCATCGCACCAAAATAAAGGCAATAATTCCTACTTATGCAAGGTTTGGCAAAACTGCTTGTCGTCGACGATAACGCTCAAGATCGTCACAATTTAAGCACAATATTAGAGTTTGTAGGAGAGAGCTGCGAAGTAATCAGCTCTGAACAAGCACGTAAAGTTGACTGGTCACTACAGTGGGCCGGCTGCATTATTGGTACCATTAAAGGTAAAGGCTTCAACGCATTACTGAATGAGAAGCTTGTTCACGCCAATCACATCCCTTTACTGGTGATTGGCAAAAACAATCACCCGGTTGACGAGTTGACTAACTATGTTGGTGAGCTTGAACTTCCTCTTAACTACCCGCAATTAAGTGATGCATTAAGACACTGTAAAGACTTCTTAGGCCGCAAAGGTGTTCAAGTTGTGTCTTCGGCACGCAAGAACACCCTGTTTCGCAGCCTAGTAGGACAAAGTGCTGGCATTCAAGAAGTACGTCACTTAATTGAACAAGTCTCTTCTACGGAAGCGAACGTGCTGATTCTTGGTGAATCTGGTACAGGCAAAGAAGTCGTAGCGCGTAACATTCACTATCACTCTAAACGTCGTTCAGGGCCTTTTGTTCCTGTAAACTGTGGCGCGATTCCACCTGATTTGCTTGAAAGTGAACTGTTTGGTCATGAGAAGGGCGCATTTACTGGGGCGATTACCGCACGTAAAGGCCGTTTTGAATTGGCTGAAGGTGGCACACTGTTTCTTGATGAAATTGGCGATATGCCGATGGCGATGCAAGTTAAGCTGCTACGAGTACTGCAAGAGCGATGCTTTGAGCGTGTAGGTGGCAATAGCACCATACAAGCTGATGTTAGAGTGATTGCGGCAACCCACCGCAACCTTGAAGATATGATCGACGATGATTCGTTCCGTGAAGATCTTTACTACCGCTTAAATGTATTCCCGATTGAAATGCCGGCGCTTCAAGATCGTAAAGAAGATATTCCACTGTTGCTTCAAGAGCTGATGACTCGAATGGAAGCGGAAGGCAGCATGCCTATCTGTTTCACGGCTCGTGCTATCAACTCTTTGATGGAGCATTACTGGCCAGGTAACGTTCGTGAACTAGCGAACCTGGTTGAACGAATGGTTATCTTGTATCCAAACAGCTTGGTTGATGTGAATCACCTGCCAACTAAATATCGATACAGCGATATCCCTGAGTTCCAGCCAGAGTTTAATAGCTTTGGATCTGAAGAGGAGCAAGAGCGTGATGCACTTGCTGACTTATTCTCAGAAGATTTCAGTTTTGATCAGCAAGATGATATTGCCGACAATACTAATGCGCCTCAAGAGTTACCGCCAGAAGGGGTTAACTTGAAAGAGCTACTCGCGGATATGGAAGTGAATATGATCAATCAAGCGTTGGAAGCGCAGGGCGGCATTGTTGCTCGTGCTGCTGACATGCTTGGAATGCGTAGAACCACTCTGGTTGAAAAAATGCGTAAATATAACTTGCAGCGATAGTGTCCAGTTTTCGATGAAAACGAAAAACTAGCACACACTTTTTAGCTATTTGGTAACTCTAGCTAAGTGAACAGATAAACCATAGTCGAGTTGTTGCTTGCTTAACTATGTGATAAATATAGCAAATAGCCTGACTCGTGTTGTACGTCTCAGGCTGTTTTAGTATTTGAGGCAAATTTTTGACATGCGCGTATCTAACGAACCAGAAAATCAATCACACCTAGATTCTGTTGAACAGCAGGTTGAGCGCTATAAGCAAGTACTCGACGTGATGCCAGCTGGGGTTATCTTGTTAGATACACACGGCGAAGTGAGAGAAGCGAACCCTGAAGCGCATCGTATTCTTGGTGTTGAGTTGGTTGGCGAGAAGTGGTTTTCAGTGATTCAAAGTGCCTTTGACCCAAAAGACGATGACGGTCATGAGATCTCATTGAAGAACGGGCGAAAAGTGCGTTTGGCGATTTCAGCCTCTACCACGGGTCAGCTGATTTTGATTACCGATCTGACCGAGACCCGACTATTGCAGTCTCGCGTGAGTGATCTTCAGCGTTTGTCTTCATTAGGTAGAATGGTGGCCTCGCTTGCCCATCAAGTGCGAACGCCGCTTTCAAGTGCGATGCTGTATGCATCAAACCTTGCCGCGCCAAATCTGCCGCCGGCAACAAAAACGCGTTTTCAATCTAAGCTTATGGATAGATTGCATGACTTAGAGAAGCAAGTGAACGACATGCTGTTGTTTGCCAAAGGTGGTGACAACAAAGTCGTTAAGCCATTTACTGTGGCTGAATTGATCACTGAATTTCACCCTATGGTGGAAGCGGCATTGAAAACTAACCAGATTGATTATTGCCAAGAAGTTGAGGGCGAACAGACTCAAATGTTCGGCAACGCCAATGCTATCGCCTCAGCGTTAAGCAACCTAGTGTTGAACGCGGTTCAAATTGCGGGTAAGGAATCGCAGATCGATGTGTTTTTTAGGCCCGTAAATGGCGAGCTTAAGATATCAGTGCAAGACAGTGGCCCCGGCGTACCGAAAGAGCTTCAAGGTAAAATAATGGAACCCTTCTTTACCACTCGTTCACAAGGTACAGGTCTAGGCTTAGCGGTTGTACAAATGGTATGTCGAGCACATGAAGGCCGACTGGAATTGATATCAGAAGAAGGCGACGGCGCATGCTTTACCATGTGCTTGCCGCTGGAAAGAAGCGCTTCTTCTGAAAACGAATAAGTTTTAACTGAATTTACACTGGAGAATCCTATGGCTCAAAGCAAAGTGTTAATCGTCGAAGATGATGAAGGTCTACGCGAAGCCCTTGTCGACACACTCGCGCTTGCTGGCTATGAATGGCTGGAAGCGGATTGTGCGGAAGATGCTCTGGTCAAATTAAAATCGAACTCCGTTGATATTGTCGTATCTGACGTGCAGATGGCGGGCATGGGTGGCTTGGCACTATTGAGAAACATTAAGCAGCATTGGCCAAATTTGCCGGTATTGCTAATGACAGCGTACGCCAACATCGAAGATGCCGTTGCTGCAATGAAAGAGGGCGCTATCGACTATATGGCAAAGCCATTTGCGCCAGAAGTGCTGCTCAACATGGTCAGCCGTTATGCGCCTGTAAAGTCGGATGACAACGGCGACGCTATCGTTGCTGATGAAAAAAGTATCAAGCTAATGATGCTGGCTGATAAAGTTGCGAAAACCGATGCCAACGTCATGGTGTTGGGCCCGAGTGGTTCTGGTAAAGAGGTGATGTCTCGCTACATTCACAATGCTTCTAGCCGAAAAGATGGCCCGTTTGTCGCGATTAACTGCGCGGCGATCCCAGACAACATGTTAGAAGCGACCCTGTTTGGTTATGAAAAAGGCGCATTTACTGGCGCTATTCAAGCTTGCCCGGGGAAATTCGAGCAAGCGCAGGGCGGTACAATTCTGTTGGATGAGATCAGTGAAATGGATCTTAGCCTACAAGCCAAACTACTGCGTGTTTTGCAAGAGCGCGAAGTTGAGCGATTAGGTAGTCGTAAGAGCATCAAATTGGATGTTCGTGTATTAGCGACCAGTAACCGAGACCTTAAACAGTATGTTTCTGAAGGGAATTTCCGTGAGGATTTATACTACCGCCTGAATGTATTCCCAATTTCTTGGCCTCCATTGTGCGAGCGTAAAGGCGATATTGAGCCTTTAGCCAAGCACTTAGTTGAGCGCCACTGCACCAAACTTGGTATGCCTGTACCCGTTATGTCAGCACAAGCGATCAGCAAACTCGTCAATTATCCGTGGCCGGGCAATGTTCGCGAATTAGACAATGTGGTACAGCGTGCGCTAATATTGAGCGAACAAGAGAACATCTCTGGTGAGCATATCCTTCTTGAAGGTGTCGATTGGCAAGACGCAAGCAGCCTACAACAAATCGTCGAAGGCAGTGACGTAGCTGCGCCAGAAATCAAGCCGATTGCCGAAGCAAACCCAATCAATAAAATCGCGGCTAGCAGCGAAGGGTTAGGTAATGAGCTTAGAGATCAAGAGTATGCGATCATTCTTGAAACCCTGATTGCATGTAATGGTCGACGCAAAGATATGGCTGAAAAACTGGGTATTAGCCCTCGTACACTGCGTTACAAGTTGGCTAAAATGCGCGATGCTGGAATAGATATCCCAAACTGAGGATAGATTAGTAGTGTCAGCTTTCTGACTAGTGTAATACGATATCTAGTCAATTTAATGTGTGGCACGCTAATTGCTCTGTCAATAATATAGCTAAATAGATGGTCATAATTTTGACTCCTGAGGTAGTAGATGAGAATAGATGGTTTACAAGGCGAAATGCAGGCGATGATGGTCGAAGCTGCCAGCGCGCGTCCCGCAGCAACGGGGCAAGCGGTCGGTGCAGATTTTGGCAACATGCTGACTAATGCCATCAATAATGTGAACTCATTACAAAAGACCTCAGGTGATCTTCAAGCTCGTTTTGATAGTGGCGACCAAAGCGTATCCCTATCGGACGTGATGATTGCTCGTAATAAATCTAGTGTGGCTTTTGAGGCGACGATCCAAATTAGAAATAAATTGGTCGAATCGTACAAAGAGCTGATGAATATGCCGGTATAAGTTGGGTAGTTAAATAGTGGCAGATAATAGTCAAACAACAGATTTAACCGTAAGCGATAGCAACGACCATGCACTTATTGCAGGCTCTGAGCTAGACGGAGAAGGGCAAAATCCCGATCTAGGTGAACGCAGTTCATCGAAGTTCGATATGGCTGTCGGTGATCTTGATTTACTTCGTCAGGTCGTCTTAGTCCTTTCTATCTCTATCTGTGTAGCGCTGATTGTGATGCTGTTTTTCTGGGTAAAAGAGCCAGAAATGCGTCCATTAGGGGCTTACGAAACAGAAGAATTGATCCCCGTTCTTGATTACTTAGATCTGCAAAAGATCGATTACACGCTTGAAGGCAATACCATCTCAGTACCGGCGAGTGAGTACAACTCATTAAAGCTTAATATGGTACGAGCGGGTTTGAATCAAGAGCGAAACGCGGGTGATGACATCCTCATGCAAGACATGGGTTTTGGTGTATCACAACGTTTAGAACAAGAACGCCTTAAATTAAGCCGCGAAAGACAACTTGCCAAAGCCATTGAGCAGATGAAACAGGTACGTAAAGCTCAGGTTTTATTGGCCCTGCCGAAGCAGAGTGTTTTTGTACGTCATAATCAAGAAGCCTCTGCTTCTGTATTCCTAACTCTAAAAACAGGTACTAACCTCAAGCAGCAAGAAGTTGATTCTGTTGTGGATATGGTGGCAAGTGCCGTTCCGGGAATGAAAACCTCACGTATTACGGTGACCGATCAGCATGGCCGATTGTTGAGCTCAGGCTCTCAAGACCCTATGTCAGCGGCGCGTCGTAAAGAACACGAGTTAGAGCGCAATCAAGAACAAGCGCTGCGTGAAAAAATTGACTCCATCCTGATTCCTATTCTTGGGTTTGGTAACTACACCGCTCAGGTTGATATCCAGCTCGATTTCAGTGCTGTGGAGCAAACCAGAAAACGTTTTGATCCGAATACACCGGCGACTCGAAGTGAATACACCTTAGAAGATTACAACAATGGAAATACGGTGGCGGGTATTCCGGGTGCGTTGAGTAACCAGCCTCCAGCGGATGCCTCAATTCCACAAGATGTGGCTCAGATGAAAGACGGCGCGATGACAGGTCAAGGCTCTGTTCACAAAGAAGCGACTCGAAACTTTGAGCTAGACACCACCATCAGTCATGAACGTAAACAGAGCGGCACGGTTAATCGTCAGACGGTTTCTGTTGCGATCAAAGACCGCCAATCCTTGAACCCAGATACGGGTGAAGTGGTTCATACGCCAATCCCGGCGAGCGAAATCAATGCGATTCGCCAAGTACTGATTGGTACGGTGGGCTTTGATGAAACTCGTGGTGATTTGCTCAACGTATTAAGCATGCAGTTTGCACCTCAAGTAACAGATGTTGTTGCTGATGTGCCAATCTGGGAGCATCCAAACTTCAATGATTGGGTTCGTTGGTTTGCAAGTGCCTTGGTTATCATTGTGGTGGTGTTGGTACTTGTTCGCCCTGCAATGAAGAAACTGCTTAACCCAGCAGCAGACAACGATGAACAGATGTACGGACCTGATGGCATGCCAATTGGTGCCGACGGCGAAACCAGCTTAATTGGTGGTGATATTGAAGGTGGTGAGCTGTTTGAATTTGGTTCAAGTATCGACTTACCAAACCTTCATAAAGACGAGGACGTGCTGAAAGCAGTACGTGCACTTGTAGCGAATGAACCAGAGCTAGCAGCTCAAGTAGTTAAGAATTGGATGGTAGATGGCTAACGAAATAGTTCCACAACAAACTGAAGGCGGTGAAGTGCTTGATGTCTCTAGCGTGGATATCGGCTCTATCTCAGGCGATGAGCGCGCTGCGATCTTGTTGCTCAGTTTAAATGAAGAAGATGCTGCTGGTATTATTCGTCACCTAGAGCCAAAGCAGGTTCAGCGTGTGGGTAGTGCGATGGCGCGAGCTACAGACCTATCCCAAGAGAAAGTAGGCGCTGTGCACCGTGCTTTCTTAGATGATATTCAGAAGTACACCAACATTGGTATGGGCAGCGAAGACTTCATGCGTAATGCGTTAGTTGCTGCTCTGGGTGAAGACAAGGCGAATAACCTTGTTGACCAAATCCTTCTCGGCACAGGTTCGAAAGGTTTGGATTCGCTTAAGTGGATGGATCCTCGTCAGGTGGCGAGCATTATCATCAACGAGCACCCTCAAATTCAAACTATTGTGTTGTCGTACCTCGATGCCGATCAATCGGCTGAGATCCTGTCTCAGTTCCCAGAGCGAGTTCGTCTGGATCTGATGATGCGTATTGCCAACCTTGAAGAAGTTCAACCTTCGGCGCTTGCTGAACTGAATGAAATCATGGAGAAACAGTTCGCGGGTCAAGCGGGTGCTCAAGCTGCCAAAATTGGTGGCCTGAAAGCCGCGGCTGAGATCATGAACTACATGGATAACAACGTGGAAGGCGTCTTGATGGATCAAATCCGTGACCAAGACGAAGACATGGCAACACAGATTCAAGATCTGATGTTTGTCTTTGAAAACCTTATTGAAGTTGATGACCAAGGTGTTCAACGACTACTACGTGATGTTCCACAAGATATTCTACAGAAAGCACTTAAAGGTGCAGATGAAGGTCTACGTGAGAAGATCTTCAAGAACATGTCTAAACGTGCTGCCGATATGATGAGAGACGATATTGAGGCGATGCCGCCAGTCAAAGTCTCTGATGTTGAAGCGGCTCAGAAAGAGATTTTGGGTATCGCGAGGAAGATGGCAGACAGTGGCGAAATTATGCTGTCTGGTGGCGCCGACGAGTTCCTTTAATACAGAAATCTCAAAAGCCCCACACTGTTGGGGCTTTTCTTTATCCAATCTCGAACCACAGATTAACTCAGTTTAACTGCTTGAATTCACAATACAGTTAAGCCACTCATAGATAGGTACTGATATGTCAGGTGATAGAAAACGCGGCTTCCTTCGCCCTGAAGAAGATAATACGGTTGCCCAACCTCAGAAATGGGGGCTGCCTGACTACACCTCTGACGTGAGCAAACAAGCCAAAGAAACCGCTTTTAACTACGACCCTAGTTGGATGCCAACGGTTGAAGAAGCCATTGAAGATGAAGAGCTGGTTCTGACTGAAGAGCAAATCGAGCTGATTAAACAAGGCGCTTATCAGGAAGGGCTGCATCAAGGCCAAGAGGCGGGCTTTAAGCAAGGCTATGAAAAAGGCAAAGAAGAAGGTTTTGCTGCCGGTCACGAAGAAGGCAACGAAGCCGGCAAGCTTGAAGGCGTAACCGCGGGTCAAGAGTACATTCAACAGCAGGTGGCCGTCTTCATGGGGCTGGCAAACCAGTTCGCTCAACCATTAGAGTTGATGAACGCTCAGGTGGAGAAGCAATTGGTCGACATGGTGCTTACCATGGTCAAAGAAGTGGTTCATGTTGAAGTGCAAACCAACCCACAAATCATATTAGATACCGTTAAAGAATCGGTAGAGTCGTTGCCGATTTCTGGTCACGCAATCACATTGAAACTCAATCCGGAAGATGTGGCGATCATTCGCTCTGCGTATGGCGAGACTGAATTGGACTGCCGTAATTGGACGCTGGTCGCAGAGCCAGCACTCAACCGTGGTGATGTACAAATTGAAGCGGGTGAGTCGAGCGTTAACTACCGCATGGAAGATCGTGTAAAGAACGTTATTCAAAATTTCTGCGGCGCAAATCGTCACCAAGGTCATGAGTAATGCTTGAGTTAGCGAATCGTCTCAGTCAGTACAAAGTCGAGGGGCTAAAATCGCGACCAATTGCCTCTGGTAAATTAGTACGCGTTGTTGGCTTAACGCTTGAAGCGACCGGCTGTAAAGCGCCAATCGGCAGTTTGTGTTTAGTCGAAACCATGTCTGGTCAGATGGAAGCCGAAGTCGTCGGTTTCTCTGGCGATAACCTATTTTTGATGCCGAGTGAGCAAATCACCGGGATCTTACCTGGCGCTCGCGTCACGCCAATGACTACCGAAAGTGGTATCCCTGTTGGAATGGAACTGCTCGGTCGAGTGATCGACGGCGTAGGTAATCCACTCGACGGTTTAGGTCCAATCTATACAGAGCAACGCGCTTCATTTAATGCGGAGCCAATCAACCCGTTAGCTCGTAAACCGATTTCTGAACCACTCGATGTCGGCTTGAAAGCCATTAATGGTTTGCTAACCGTGGGTAAAGGGCAACGTATCGGTCTGTTTGCTGGCTCTGGTGTCGGTAAATCCGTAACTCTGGGCATGATGACTCGAGGCACAACTGCGCAAGTAGTGGTCGTAGGCCTAATCGGTGAGCGTGGACGAGAAGTTAAAGAATTTATTGAAGAGATTCTTGGTGAAGATGGCCGTAAGCGTTCGGTTGTTGTTGCCGCTCCTGCCGACTCATCACCATTGATGCGCTTAAAAGGCTGTCAAACCGCGTTGGCTGTCGCCGAGTACTTCCGCGACCAAGGCTTAGATGTTCTGCTACTCATGGATTCATTGACCCGTTTTGCTCAAGCTCAGCGTGAAATTGCTCTGTCTGTGGGTGAGCCGCCAGCAACCAAGGGCTATCCGCCATCAGTCTTCGCTAAGCTTCCTGCGCTGGTGGAACGAGCAGGTAACGGCAATGATGAACAAGGTTCTATCACGGCTTTCTTTACCGTGTTAACCGAAGGCGATGACTTACAAGATCCGATTGCGGATGCGTCGCGAGCAATTCTCGATGGTCACGTTGTGTTATCTCGTGAGATGGCCGATGCCGGTCACTACCCAGCGATTGACGTTGAGAAATCCGTCAGTCGTGTTATGCCGCAAATCACCACTGAAGAACATGTCTTGATGTCGAAAGCGGTAAGGCAAGTGCTGTCTATCTGCCGTAAAAACCAAGATTTGGTGTCGATTGGTGCTTACAAGCCAGGAACGGATCCAGCAATCGATAGTGCCTTCACGTTGAAACCAAAACTGGATGAGTACTTGCAGCAGAAGATGAAAGAGACCGTCCCATACGACATGTGCGTCAACATGTTGAAACATGTATTGGGTGGCTAACGGGTGAATAAGGTTAGTCATGGATAACGCATTAGAATTTTTGCTCGATCAAGCCAAAGATCAAGAGAACCAAGCGGTACTTGCGCTCAACAAAGCGAACTCTGAGCTGCAAGGCTACTATGAGCAGGTTGCGCAGATTGAAAAGTATCGACTGGATTACTGTCAGCAGCTCGTTGACCGCGGCAAGGCAGGCTTAACGGCGAGCCAATATGGTCACTTGAACCGCTTCTTAACTCAGTTGGATGAAACATTATCCAAACAGAGAGAAGCCGAGCACCACTTTAAAAATCAAGTCGACAACTGCCAAAGCTACTGGATGGAGTTACGCAAAAAACGTAAATCCTACGAGTGGTTGATGGAGAAAAAGCAGAAAGAGAAAGCAAAGCTGCAAGATCGAAGAGAACAAAAGCAAATGGATGAGTTTTCGACTCTGTTATACAGCCGAAAGAAGATGTGATCCTAAGCCACGAATGACGTCAGTGCTGTTCTCTATATTGTGAAAACCGAACTTATAGGCATGTTTCTTGCTCCGTTTTATATAAAATTGCGCGTTATGCCCACCAAAGGCATGAAAAGCATCCGACTTTCTTTTTGTTGCCTGATTCATGGCAGCAAAGCTAGTAGATAGAGCTTGTATATATGAATGTTAGTCTTTCCTCAAATTCAGCGACCAACAAAATGTCATCGTTGTTGGACACCGGTTCTGCCTCTTCCAAGGTAGAAGAAACCGGCGACTCTAAAGGTTTCTTTGAGTCCTTTAAAGAAGCGCTTGGCTTTGAAGAAAGTGGCAGTAAAGCCGCAGCAAAAGACACAGAAAGCACTGCGAAACCTGATACTAAACAGACATCTACCGAAGGTGAAGCGTCAGCCGAAGCGAACAAAGGTGATTCCGCTGAATCAAAGGCTACTGACGAAGTGAGCGAAGCGCAAAGCAAGCAAGCAGCTTCAGAAGTAGAAGGCGAGAAAGCTGCTGATAAAACATCAGCAGAGGCTGCGTCTGGATCTGAGGCTCAGCTCAAAGCCAATTCGGGCACTGATAGCACTGTCGCTGATAAGACTGTTGCAGATAAGGCAGATGGTAAAGATGCGCAGGATACGACTAACGAATCTAAAGAACATATTGCTCAATCCCAAACTCAGGGTCCATCAGCGGTAGATGGTGCTACGCAGGCATCGCAAGCCAATGCAGCGATGAGCGAAGGCAATAAATTGCTTGGTCAATTGGATGAGGCAAACAAAACCCTAAATCAAGCGCCAAACGGCAAAGGCTTGCCTCAGCAAGGTCAGGTAGAACAAGCCCAAGGTAATATCACCGGTGCTTCTGTTGCAGGAGTTTCCGTTACGGATAAGGCGACACAACAAGCTAAGGCTGCAAATCAGGAGAAGAGCCTTGAAGTCGATTCTGAAATCGCTGTACTTACCGGAGGTAAGGGTGTTTCTCAGCTAACTGATACTGAAATTCGACAGTTGATGGATAAAGGCGTCACTCCAGAACAAATTGAAGCCAGTATGAGCCGAGAGCTGAGCCAAAAGAATGCAGCTAGTGCGGTTGCTGCCGAGCAGAGCCAAGCATTGTCAGCCGTGGATATTGAACTGGCAAAGCAAGTAGATGCCCATACCAAAGCGCTAAACCAATTGAATGGACAAATCGAATCAGAGCAGTCTGTTGTCGATAGCTTGCTTGATAAGCAACAAAGTGGCGCTAAGTTGACGGTTGATGAGCAAGCCGCTTTGGCTAAAGCGACCTCTAACCTAGACCTGTTGAATCAACAGCTCGCTAACGTTCAACAACAAGTAACAGCTTTGCTAAGTCAAGCTCCGGCTGCGAACAGTGCGTCTGGTGAACCCACTGCTATCGATTGGGATAATACGGATTCAAGCGAAACTAAAGCCTTAGCTGCGGCAGCATCAACAGCAGCTGTAGCGACGGCTACACAACAAGTGTCAGCGCAGGCCGCTTCTCAATCAGCAAACAATGCTCTTACGGACAAGGCGGCAATGCTGCACGCCAATAATGCACATGCAGCCCAACAGGCCGCAGCTCAACAAGCTAATGTGGCTTCACCTCAGCAGCAAGCAACGTTGGATCCAGCTTTAACCGCGCAAGGAATGGCGATGAATGCAACGCCAGCTGCCACAAAAGCAGGCTCGACTGATACGCTTCTTAAAGCGGGCGCCGGTGCAGCAGCACTGTCTGGTTTGGGTAAAGCGGGTGCTAAAGAAGATTCTAAAGATTCGACCTTTGCTCAGCAGATCGCTTCTGCGGCTGGTGCACAAGGTACGGCAACGGTGGGTTCAGCACCTACGCGAGCTGAAATTCAAGCTGCTCAACAAGCGCCCTTACAGCTCACCAAAGAGCTAGCCAATGAGCAAGTGGCTGAAAAAGTACAAATGATGATGTCTAAGAACCTTAAGAACTTGGACATTCGTCTCGACCCACCAGAATTGGGCCAAATGAAAATCCGCATGACCATGAATAATGACGTGGCAAACGTGCACTTTACGGTGAGTAATCAGCAAGCGAGAGATGTGATTGAACAAACCTTACCTCGCTTGAGAGAGATGCTTGCTCAGCAAGGTCTGCAGCTTGCCGATTCGTCTGTTCAACAACAGAACTCCGGTCAGGGACAAGATAGATACAACAATGGTGAGCAACAATCCGGCGCTAACCGCACAAATGATACGCAAGGTGATGAAAACCTTGATAGTGACAGCAATCTTGAATTGAATGTCGCATCAAAGCGTGATGGAATTAGTTATTATGCCTAATATCAGGCTAAGAACGCTTGGTTAATAGAAAAAACCAGTTAATAAAAAGAACCATCAGTTAATCGCAAGAACAGGAAGTTAGAGTAAGATATGGCCGAAGAACAAGATGCACCTAAAGGGAAGAGCAAGCTCCTTATAATTATTATTGCCGTAGTTGTGTTACTGCTTGGTATAGGTGGTGCGCTGTACTTTTTCTTAGGTTCTGACGATAGCGCCTCTGAATCTCAGTCTCAGCCAGCAACGGCTGTGGTCGCTGCAGAGCCGGTTATGTATGTTAATATTCCTCAGCCCTTCTTGTTTAATGTGACAGGTGACAAAAAAGATCGCCTAGTTCAGATAAAAGCACAGCTCATGGTACGTGGCAGTAAGAATGAAGACCTGGCTCGTTACCACTCTCCACTTGTAGAAAGTACGCTACTGGCCACGTTCGCTTCGGCAACGGTTGATCAATTGCGCTCACCAACAGGCCGCGTGGAACTGCGTAATAAGGCAACAGAAGATATTAAAGCAAGCCTGGCTCAAGCTGTTGGCCAGCCTGTGATTGAAAAAGTGTTATTCACTGACTTCGTAATTCAATAGGTAATTTGTGACCGATTTATTAAGCCAAGACGAAATTGATGCGCTGTTACATGGCGTTGATGATGTTGAAGAAGTTGAAGATGTCTTAGAAACCGAAAATGACAATGCGGTCAATTTCGACTTCTCATCTCAAGATCGAATCGTCCGTGGTCGAATGCCGACCCTTGAACTTATTAACGAGCGCTTCGCACGTCATATGCGTATCAGCTTGTTTAATATGTTACGTAAAACGGCTGAAGTGTCGATCAACGGCGTACAGATGATGAAGTTTGGTGAGTACCAAAACACATTGTATGTACCCACCAGTTTAAACATGGTTCGTTTCCGTCCATTGAAAGGTACGGCACTCATCACCATGGAAGCTCGTCTGGTTTTCATTCTCGTAGAGAACTTTTTTGGCGGTGATGGTCGTTTCCACGCCAAGATTGAAGGTCGTGAATTCACGCCTACTGAAAGACGAATCATTCAGTTACTGCTGAAAATTGTTTTTGAAGATTACAAAGAAGCTTGGTCGCCAGTGATGGGGGTTGAGTTTGAATACTTGGATTCCGAAGTGAACCCAAGTATGGCGAACATTGTGAGCCCAACCGAAGTGATTGTTGTGAGTTCGTTCCACATTGAAGTGGATGGCGGTGGTGGTGACTTCCACGTTGTCATGCCTTACTCCATGGTTGAGCCGATCCGTGAACTGCTTGATGCGGGTGTTCAATCAGACAAGATGGAAACCGATGTTCGTTGGAGTACCGCACTGCGTGATGAGATCATGGATGTGCCCGTCAATTTCCGCGTGAATTTGCTAGAGCAAGATATTTCCCTTCGTGATCTGATGGAGCTGCGCCCTGGTGATGTTATCCCAATGAACATGCCTGAGCACGCAACCATGTTTGTCGAAGAACTGCCGACTTATCGTGTGAAAATGGGCCGTTCTGGTGAGAAGCTTGCAGTACAGATTTCGGAAAAAATTCAAAGACCACATGTGGTTAAAACTGATCTCGCTTTTCTAGGTAAAGACTTATTGTCTGAGCTCGAAAACAGTGATGATGACGACGAATAGTAAAATAGATAAAAGTATAGGAATTGGTAATGGAACCTAGTGAAGATCAAAAGCTAGCAGACGAATGGGCTGCAGCACTTGGTGAAGATCCTTTAGCGCCGTCAATTGATGTTGATGATGTGCTTGCGGCACCACTTGATGAGCTAACCGATTCATCATCTCCGATTTCTGAAGATGAGCGTCGTAAGCTGGATACCATTATGGATATTCCAGTGACTATTTCGATGGAAGTTGGTCGCTCTCAGATCAGTATCCGTAATTTACTTCAGTTGAACCAAGGTTCGGTTGTTGAGCTAGATAGAATTGCTGGTGAGTCACTGGATGTGATGGTAAACGGTACCTTGATTGCTCACGGTGAAGTGGTTGTAGTAAACGACAAGTTTGGTATTCGCTTGACTGACGTTATTAGCCAGACAGAACGAATTAAGAAGCTGCGTTAATGAGCTTTTTGTCTCAAAGACTTGCGGGCTCTTTTCTCGGAATGACAGGTTTGTTACGAGGAATCTTGGGAGTAGGGCTATTAACGGCTCCTTCCATTGCCTTTGCAGCAACACCGCCTTCTCTCGATTTAGCGACCACCTTTGGGTCGCTAATTTTCGTTATAGCCTTCATTTTATTTATTGCTTGGCTACTCAAGCGAATGCAAGTACCTGCGATGTCGAATCAACAAGGTTTGGCGATTGTTAGGCAAATCCCTGTTGGTACTAAAGAGCGTATCGCTATTGTGCAAGCGGGTGATGAACAGTTCTTGGTAGGGATTACCACACAATCGATTCAGCTGATCTCTAAGCTCGATAAACCTCTTACTCAGGAGATGCTGGAAAAAAGTACATTTTCAAGTCAGCTTTCCCAGCTAATAAAAAAAGATGCAAACAAGTAACGGACTTTTGAACTCCTCTTACTTTCACCAAGCCGGAGCTTTCCGAGCGGTGAAAGTGTGGTTGGTTCAGCTTATTCTCCTATGCTCAATCGTATTCAGTGTGTCGGTATTTGCACAAGCTGAAGACGGCACCGTCATTCCTGCGAATACCGCTGGCTCGGAATCGGTCACTATCAGCACGATGGAACAAGACCAAGCCAAATCGACAACCATGACCACGGGCAGCTTGACTGGCAATGGTGGCGGCATACCTGCCTTTACCATGACAACCAATGCCAATGGCGGTGAAGACTACTCGATTAACCTGCAAATTCTCGCGTTAATGACCATGCTTGGCTTCTTGCCGGCGATGGTGATTTTGATGACATCGTTCACTCGTATTGTGGTTGTGATGTCTATCTTGCGTCAGGCGATGGGTCTACAACAAACACCGTCTAACCAAGTCATTATTGGTATCGCGATATTCTTGACCTTCTTCATCATGTCGCCAGTGATTAATCAAGTTAACGAACAAGCAGTTCAGCCTTATCTTAATGAACAGATATCGGCACGACAGGCATTTGATGTTGCCCAAGAACCGATTAAATCCTTCATGCTCAAGCAGACTCGAATCAAAGATCTTGAAACCTTTGTTGAGATTTCTGGCGCGGAAGTGACTAACCCTGAAGATGTTTCGATGGCGGTTCTGATTCCAGCATTTATCACATCGGAATTAAAAACGGCTTTCCAAATCGGATTTATGCTGTTCTTGCCTTTCCTAATCATCGACTTGGTGGTGGCATCGGTATTGATGGCTATGGGTATGATGATGTTGTCACCGATGATTGTATCGCTGCCGTTTAAGTTGATGCTGTTTGTTCTTGTTGATGGCTGGAACTTGATACTCTCCACACTCGCCGGCAGTTTTGCCTTGTAGCTGGGGGAATAATGAATCCTGAAATATTCGTAGAGTTGTTCCGAGATGCCCTTTGGATGGTATTAATCATGGTTTGCGCCATCATTATTCCTAGCCTGCTGATCGGTTTGGTTGTGGCTGTTTTCCAAGCTGCGACCTCAATCAACGAACAAACCCTGAGTTTCCTGCCGCGTTTGATCGTAACTTTGTTGGCGTTGATGCTATTCGCACACTGGATGACCCAGATGATGATGGAGTTCTTTTTTGAGCTCATCGAACGCTTGCCGCAAGTTCTGTATTAAACCGATATGGAATACCCAACGAGCCTTGTACTAGAGTGGTTAGCCAATTATTTTTGGCCATACACTCGCATCTCAGCGATGCTGATGGTGATGACGGTAACAGGGGCACGCTTCGTGTCGCCGCGTATTCGTCTGTATTTAGGCTTGGCGATCACTTTTGCGGTGATGCCTGCGATTCCGGACGTTCCCAAAGAGATTGAACTTCTGTCCTTTCAAGGCTTCCTGACTGTCTTCGAGCAAATTGTGATTGGCGTGGCCATGGGTTTTGTTACCCAGTTCATGATTCAAACCTTTGTTATGCTGGGTCAGATCCTCGGTATGCAATCGAGCTTGGGTTTTGCATCAATGGTCGACCCGGCTAACGGGCAAAATACGCCGGTACTTGGTCAGCTGTTCATGCTGCTAGCGACCATGTTTTTTTTGGCGACCGATGGTCACTTGAAAATGCTGCAGCTGGTGGTGTTTAGTTTTAAGACCTTGCCGATTGGCAGTGGCTCTCTAACCTCTGTGGATTTTCGAGAGCTCGCGTTGTGGCTCGGCATCATGTTCAAAACGGCATTAGCGATGTCATTGTCGGGGATTATTGCGCTGCTAACGATTAACCTTTCTTTTGGTGTAATGACGCGTGCGGCACCTCAGTTAAACATCTTTTCTTTGGGTTTTGCATTTGCGCTACTCGTGGGTCTGTTGCTTTGTTGGTACATCCTTGGCGGCTTATATAGTCACTATGAGCTATTTTGGATGCAGGGCGAACAACAGATATGTCGTCTAATCCGGTTAGATTGCTAGGAGACTGAAATGGCAGAGTCAGACGGTCAAGAACGCACAGAAGACGCCACGCCCAAACGCTTGCAACAGGCCAAAGAGAAAGGGCAGGTTGCAAGGTCAAAAGAGCTAGCGTCAGCGTCGGTACTTATTGTCGGTGCAATTGCATTAATGTGGTTTGGCGAATCGATGGCGAAGGCTTTGTTCGAGGCGATGCAACGCCTGTTCTCTTTGAGTCGCGACGAGATCTTTGACACTAACAAACTCCTAGAAATCGCTGGTGGTGCACTGGTGAACCTGCTGTTCCCGCTGTTTTTGATACTGATAACTTTGTTTGTTGCTGCCGTCATCGGCGCTGCGGGTGTCGGTGGGATTAACTTCTCAATGCAAGCGGCGATGCCAAAGGCGTCTAAGCTCAACCCACTCAGTGGTATCAAGCGTATGTTTGGCCTGCAAAGTTGGGTTGAACTGCTCAAGTCTATTCTTAAAGTAGCGCTCGTATCGGGGATGGCGATTTATCTGATTCAAGCCTCTCAGCATGATTTAATGCAGCTGAGTATGGATGTGTACCCGCAGAACATCTTTCATGCCTTGGATATCTTGCTCAATTTCATCCTGTTGATCAGCTGCTCACTGCTGATTGTGGTGGCGATTGATATCCCGTTCCAGATCTGGCAACACGCCGATCAATTGAAGATGACCAAACAAGAAGTCAAAGACGAATTCAAAGACACTGAAGGTAAGCCGGAAGTGAAAGGCCGAATTCGCATGCTTCAAAGGGAAGCGGCTCAGCGTCGCATGATGGCTGATGTCCCTCAAGCGGATGTGATTGTGACCAACCCGGAACACTTTTCAGTGGCGCTGCGCTATAAGCAGAATCAAGACAAAGCACCAATTGTGGTTGCTAAAGGTGTCGACCACATGGCGATGAAGATCCGAGAGATTGCGCGTGCAAACGACATCTATATAGTTCCAGCGCCGCCATTGGCGAGGGCGCTTTATCACACCACTGAGCTAGAACAACAAATTCCTGACGGTCTGTTTACGGCAGTTGCGCAAGTGCTTGCATATGTTTTCCAGCTTAAACAGTACCGAAAACGAGGTGGTGAGCGACCAAAACTGCAAGATTCTAATATGCCGATCCCACCTGATTTACGTCATTAGATCAATTGCTTGAGCTCTGCGTTATGAACCCTGATAATAGTGAGCTAGCTAATCTTCCTTTTATAGAGGTGATGGCGATAATTTGACGTGAGATGTTGGTACAGTGTTTGCTGTAGTAGCCTGAACATTATAAGCCCATAGCAAAACAGCCCTGACTAAGATCTAATCCACTTGTTCAGAGAGCTACAACATAGCGAAACTGTCTAGATTTATGAAATTCTCCCTGCCTTTTGTGGACAAGCTACCTAAAATCCCTAACCGTGCCATGCCTGCGATTGGTGCACCTGTTATGGTACTTGCAACGCTTGCTATGGTGGTGTTGCCCATTCCAGCTTTCTTGTTGGATATGTTCTTCACCTTCAATATTGCACTGTCTATGGTTGTACTATTGGTATCGGTTTATACCCGCAGGCCTTTAGATTTCGCTGCATTCCCGACCGTCCTGCTGATTGCGACTCTACTTCGATTGGCCTTGAACGTTGCTTCGACACGTGTGGTATTGCTCCATGGTCACGAAGGTGGCGACGCGGCAGGTAACGTGATTGAAGCCTTCGGTAACGTGGTTATCGGTGGTAACTACGCGGTTGGTTTAGTGGTGTTCTTGATTCTTATGATCATCAACTTCATGGTTGTAACCAAAGGTGCGGGTCGTATCTCGGAAGTAAGCGCGCGTTTCACGTTAGACGCCTTACCGGGTAAACAGATGGCAATCGATGCCGACTTGAACGCAGGTTTGATCGACCAAGACCAAGCGCGTCTGAGACGTTTTGAAGTCACCAAAGAAGCTGACTTCTACGGTTCGATGGACGGTGCTTCTAAGTTTGTTAAAGGCGATGCGATCGCTGGTATCTTAATCTTATTCATCAACATCATTGGTGGCTTGAGCATTGGTATGGCTCAGTTTGATCTTGGTTTTGGTGAAGCAATCGAAATCTACACGCTACTGACTATCGGTGATGGTCTGGTTGCACAAATTCCATCTCTATTACTGTCTATTGCAGCTGCGATGATGGTAACGCGCCAAAATACTGATGAAGATATGGGTGAGCAACTTGTCTTCCAGATGTTCGACAATCCAAAAGCCTTGATGATCACCGCCGCCATCCTTGGCATCATGGGTATTGTTCCGGGTATGCCACATTTCTCGTTCTTGAGCCTTGCCATCGTTGCAGGCGCGGGGGCGTATTACATCGATAAAAAGAACAAGAAGAAGGCGGAAGAGCCTAACCTTCCGGCGACAGTTGAAGCGAATGGAGAAGTAGGCTCTCAGAAGGAGCTCTCTTGGGATGATGTTCAACCTGTCGATATTATTGGTTTAGAAGTGGGTTACCGTTTAATTCCTTTGGTTGATAGAGACCAAGGTGGTGAATTGCTTGAACGCGTTAAAGGTGTGCGTAAAAAGCTGTCTCAAGACTTTGGTTTCTTGATCCCAGCGGTACACATTCGCGATAACCTAGAACTGACACCAAACAGCTACCGTATTACCCTGATGGGTGTTGCTGTGGGTGAAGCTGAGATTAAGCCAGACATGGAGCTCGCGATTAACCCGGGCCAAGTCTATGGCATGATCGATGGCGAGCCGACGATTGACCCTGCCTTTGGCCTTGAAGCGGTTTGGATTCGTGAAGAGCAGCGTGAACACGCACAAGCTCTAGGTTATACCGTTGTAGATTCTTCTACAGTACTGGCGACACACCTTAGCCAGCTGCTAACCAACAACGCATCACAGCTTATTGGTCATGAAGAAGTTCAGAACTTGCTTGAGATGCTCAGCCGCTCAACACCTAAGCTGGTTGAAGGTTTTGTACCGGATCAATTGCAGTTGGGTGTGGTTGTGAAAGTACTACAGAACCTGCTGAATGAAGCGATTCCAATTCGTGATATTCGAACCATAGTCCAAACTTTGTCGGAGTATTCAGGTAAGAGTCAAGAACCTGACATACTTACTGCGGCGGTTCGTATCTCATTGAAACGACTAATTGTTCAAGAAATCAATGGTATAGAACCAGAATTGCCAGTGATAACTTTGATTCCTGAGCTGGAACAAATCTTGCATCAAACCATGCAGGCATCCGGCGGAGAATCTGCTGGTATTGAACCTGGTTTAGCCGAACGTTTACAGACCTCCCTCAGCCACGCTACACAAGAGCAAGAGCTGAAAGGTGAGCCCGCGGTACTATTGACCTCTGGCGTGTTGCGTTCGACTCTGGCTAAGTTCGTGAAGAACACGATCCCAAGCTTACGAGTCTTGTCTTACCAAGAAATACCGGACGAAAAGCAGATACGTATCGTACAAGCTGTTGGTAATTAAGCCGCCTAATTAGAACGGACAATCGAATTGAAAATTAAACGATTTTTTGCAAAAGATATGCGAACGGCTCTGCTCCAAGTTAAAGAAGAACTTGGTTCAGAAGCTGTGATCATGTCTAACAAAAAGGTCGCAGGTGGCGTGGAAATTGTTGCCGCTATTGATGGCGAATCCAGCCCGTCGACAGCGAGCCAGAGATTAAATAAACCTCAGCAGCCTGCACAAAGCCAATATACGCAAATGGCCGCGCCCGCTGGGCGACGTCAACTAGACGATGACAAGGTTAGCCTACAGTCGAATGTTGAAGGTGGACGCTCAATGACTAAGCGCTTTGCGAATATGCTTAAGCAATACAGTCATGGCGCCGATGATGAGCCACAGCATCGTGCAGAAAATGAAGATTCATTGTCAGCATTGCTCAATCGCCAATCAAGCACGGGCCATAAGCCTCATAGTCATCAGACTCAAAGCAATTTGCAGTCTCATGGCCATCAGCAATCTCACGGTAACCAACAGTCTCACGGAAATCTTGATTCTGCATTTGCTCGTGAAACGGGTTTGTCTAAGTTGATTGCTGAAGACCGCAGAGTAGAGCGCCCGACACCTCGCTTGGATCCTACCCGTTATGATCGTGGTCGAGAGAACACTCAGTCCAAAGGTTCTGATACTGAAATGGAAACGATGCGCGAAGAGATGACCTCAATTCGTCGTCTGTTAGAGCATCAAGTTTCTGGGTTGATGTGGCAAGAAGTTGAGCGCCGTGAACCACTGAGAGCCATGCTTATTAAGCGCCTTGAACGTATGGGTGTATCTGCAGAGCTTGCCGATCAAATGGCTTGCTACATTCCTGAAGATACTAAACCTGCACGTGCATGGAAGGCTCTGTTAGCTCTGGTTGCTGACCAAATCTCCGTTACACAAAAAGATATTTTAAAACGCGGCGGTATTGTGGCTCTACTTGGCCCAACCGGCGTGGGTAAAACAACGACTGTTGCAAAGCTAGCTGCACGTGCTGCCATGGAATATGGCGCTGATAACGTCGCACTAGTGACAACTGACACATATCGTATAGGTGCACATGAGCAGTTATCGATCTACGGCCGAATTATGGGTTGTCCTGTAAGAGTTGCTAAAGATTCTAGCGAACTGGCCGATGTAATATATCAGTTACGTAATCGTCGCCTGATTCTGGTCGATACTGCAGGCATGGGACAACGAGATGTTCGCCTATCTGAGCAGTTAGACACATTGATGCAAGAGAGTGGTTCCGTTATCAATAGCTACCTTGTGTTGCCTGCAACCGCGCAACGCAAAGTGCTGCAAGAAACAATTGAACACTTTAGAAGAATCCCGTTGTCGGGATGCATCATGACTAAGCTGGATGAATCCCTAAGTCTAGGTGAATTCATCAGTGTCGTAATACAAAATGCATTACCAGTTGCTTACATAGCAAATGGTCAACGAGTTCCTGAAGATATCGTTATAGCTCAGCCAAAGTACATGATTGCTAAGGCTAATGAGCTATTAGAAAAATCTACAGAGAATGAACCTCATTACTGGAATAGCGATTCTGAAGGGCTCTAGGCGGCGGATAAATATGAATGAAAATATGATACATGACCAAGCTAGCGGCCTCCGTCGCTTAACCAAGCCTTCACTCACAAAAGTTATCGCTGTAACCGGTGGTAAGGGAGGCGTTGGTAAATCTAATGTGACGTTAGGTATGGCTATTTGCATGGCGCGCCAAGGCAAAAAAGTCATGGTGCTAGATGCCGATTTAGGACTAGCGAACGTCGATATCATGCTAGGTATTCGTTCTAAACGAAACCTTGGGCATGTGTTGGCTGGCGAATGTGAACTTAAGGATGCGATTGTCGAAGGGCCGCACGGAATTAAAATTATTCCAGCGACATCGGGCACTCAAAGCATGACTGAACTTTCACACGCACAGCATGCTGGTTTGATTCGCGCATTCGGTTCGCTTGAAGACGAGATGGATATCTTGTTGGTTGATACCGCAGCCGGTATTTCGGACATGGTGATCAGCTTCTCAAGAGCGGCGCAAGACGTGGTTGTCGTGGTATGTGATGAACCTACCTCGATCACGGATGCATATGCTTTGATTAAGCTTTTAAGCAGAGAACACCAAGTTCAGCGATTCAAAGTTGTTGCAAATATGGTCAGAAGCTACCGCGAAGGCCGAGAATTATTTGCAAAGTTGACTTTGGTCACAGAGCGCTTCTTGAATGTGAGCCTCGAACTCGTAGCATGTATTCCTTTAGATGATAAAGTACGTCAATCAGTCAAGAGACAGAAAATCGTAGTCGATGCGTTTCCTCGCTCTCCAGCTGCATTGGCAATCAGCTCTTTGGCTAACAAAGCCTTGACCTGGCCAATACCAAAAACACCGAGCGGACACTTGGAGTTCTTTGTTGAAAGGCTGCTGAATCGTACTGAATTTATAGAGGAACCATTTGGTGAATAAAGCGCTTACTTACGACCAACACGCTAATCACAATAGCCAACAGGCTTTTTTTGAGAAGTACTCTGTGTTGGTTAAACGTATCGCTCATCACTTGTTGGGGCGATTACCGCCTAATGTATTGGTTGATGACTTAATTCAAGCTGGCATGATCGGCTTGATTGAAGCGCAACAAAACTATGATGGTACCAAAGGCGCAAGCTTTGAGACGTATGCTGGTATTCGGATTCGCGGGGCA
Source organism: Vibrio sp. ZF57 (assembly GCF_001691235.1). Taxonomy (NCBI): domain Bacteria; kingdom Pseudomonadati; phylum Pseudomonadota; class Gammaproteobacteria; order Vibrionales; family Vibrionaceae; genus Vibrio; species Vibrio sp. ZF57. Next base: position 29,317 of record NZ_MAKD01000012.1, read on the forward strand.
ATGTTGGATGACATTCGCCGTGGGGACTGGGTGCCGAGATCGGTTCATAAGAACAATCGAGAAATCAGCAGTGCAATTGCGGAATTAGAGGGTATCCTCAACCGCGACCCGAGTGATGCCGAAGTGGCAAAACACATGGGGCTCAGTTTAGAGCAGTATCACAGTGCTTTAACTGACATTAATTGCTCAAGACTGGTTGGAATTGAAGATTTAGGCGTCTCAGATGATGTAATATCTCCGAATGAAGACTCTCAAGATAATACGCCTTTTCAAGGGGTTGCTGATGAGTCATTCCGCCAAGCTTTGATCGATTCGATAAAACAACTTCCGGAAAGGGAAGGCCTTGTGCTTTCGCTTTATTACGACGAAGAACTCAATTTAAAAGAGATTGGGGAAGTGTTAGGTGTCAGCGAATCTCGTGTCAGCCAAATACTGAGCCAATCTATGCAGCGTTTACGCACTAAGTTAAGTGCTTGGACACAGAACGACTAACAACACTGATCCTATTCAGTGGAGGCTAATTTGAACAAAAACATGAAAATTCTCATTGTTGATGATTTTTCAACGATGCGCCGAATTGTTAAAAACCTACTTCGCGATTTAGGTTTCAACAACACTCAAGAAGCAGATGATGGCTTGACCGCGTTACCTATGCTGAAAAAAGGCGAATTTGATTTCGTGGTAACTGACTGGAACATGCCAGGCATGCAAGGGATTGACCTGCTTAAACACATTCGCGCAGACGCAGAACTTAAGCACCTTCCAGTGCTTATGATCACAGCTGAAGCGAAGCGTGAGCAGATCATCGAAGCTGCGCAAGCGGGTGTTAATGGTTACATTGTGAAGCCTTTCACTGCTGCAACGCTGAAAGAGAAACTTGATAAGATTTTTGATCGCTTATAAGCATCAATAAATTTAGGCACTTCTAGGTAAACACTGACTGATAAGTTATCTGTTTATCTCGATAGCCTAAGCGCACAAAGTATGCGGAGTAAGGCCGAATTCAGGATGATTTCATTAGAACAAGCAAAAAAATTAGTAGAGCTGCTTGAGAACGATGAGCAGCAAAATGCTGATTCTCTTGTGAGAAGCATTTATGAAGATAACTTTAGTCTTCAAGACAATCCAATGCTTCAAGAAATAGGAAGTCTGACACGCGACCTCCACGACTCTTTGACTCAATTCAATTTCGATGAACGCATCAGCGTTATCGCAAATGACGAAATCCCTGATGCAAGGGATCGCCTTCAGTATGTCATTGATAAAACGGAAGTTGCGGCAAATAAGACGATGGACGCTGTCGATCGCTGTATGCCAATCGCAGACAACCTACACGAGTGTTTACTTCAAGTAAGGCCTCAATGGAATGAACTGATGCATGGCCGCATTGAGCTGGCACAATTTAAAGCTTTATGTCACCGCATTGATGGATTGCTTGTCCAAGTAGAAGGCGACAGTACTGAACTACGCGGACAATTGACTGAAATCTTGATGGCTCAGGATTTCCAAGATTTAACTGGGCAGATAATCAGCAAAGTTATTACCTTGGTGAATGAGGTGGAAGGACGTTTGGTCGAGATTCTCACGGTATTCGGTGCGAATCAAAAAGAGCCAACTCCAGAGTCAGAGAAGAAAGCATCGATTGCGCCTGAAGGTCCAATTATGAACCCAGAAGAGCGCGAAGACGCTGTCGCATCTCAAGATGAAGTCGACGATTTGTTATCCAGTCTTGGATTTTAAAGGTAACGTATGAGCTACGATTTAGACGAAGATATTCTTCAGGACTTTTTAGTCGAAGCAGGAGAGATCCTTGAACTCCTATCAGAACAACTGGTAGAGCTTGAGAATAACCCTGACGACAAAGACCTATTAAATGCTATTTTCCGTGGTTTCCATACAGTAAAAGGTGGTGCTGGTTTCCTAGCATTAACTGAGCTGGTGGATACTTGTCATGGTGCCGAGAATGTGTTCGACATTCTGCGAAACGGCCAACGCAGCGTAACATCAGGTTTGATGGATACCATGCTGCAGGCGCTAGATACAGTCAATGTACAGTTTCGCGCCGTGCAAGATCAGGAACCTTTAGTGCCAGCCGACCAATCTTTATTGGATGAACTTCACCGTCTCTGTAAACCAGAGTCTGCGGATGAAGTGGCACCAGTAGAAGCGCCTGCACCTATTATCCCTGAACCTGTTGTTGCAGCGCCTGAGCCTGTTATTGCTCCGGAACCTACTGCTGAAAGCTCAAACATCAATGCATCTTCAATCGATGATATCTCTGAAGATGAGTTTGAACGCTTGCTTGATGAGCTTCACGGTAAAGGTGGTTCACCAACAGCGCCTTCTGCACCAACACCGCCGCCAGCACCCGCTGCACCTCAGTCTGTTGCTGACAGTGGTGATATTACTGATGACGAATTTGAAAAGTTATTAGATGAATTGCACGGTGCGGGTAAGAGCCCGACAGCGGCAAGTTCAACGCCTCCTCCACCGCCAACGCCGCCAGCAGCACCTGTTTCGGCGATGTCTGAAGGCGATGATCTGATGACTGACGAAGAGTTCGAGAAGTTACTTGACCAACTACATGGCTCAGGTAATGGACCTTCGATTGAAGAATTGGATGCCGCGACTAAGCCAGCAGAAGTTAAGGCAGTAGCACCTCAAGCTGCGCCTAAACCTGCTGCGCCAGTTGCCGTTAAAGCTGAGCCAAAACCGAGCGCTCCAGCAAAAGCTGAAGTTAAAGTGCCGGCTAAGAAGCAACAAGCTGAAGCGACAGTTCGTGTTGATACATCAACACTGGACACCATCATGAACATGGTGGGTGAACTGGTATTGGTGCGTAACCGACTAGTCAGCCTAGGCCTCAACAGCAACGACGAAGAAATGTCGAAAGCTGTCTCTAACTTAGATGTTGTTACTGCAGACCTTCAAGGTGCGGTAATGAAGACTCGTATGCAGCCGATCAAGAAAGTATTTGGTCGCTTCCCACGAGTTGTCCGTGACCTTGCTCGTAGCTTGAAGAAAGACATCGTTCTTGAAATGCGTGGCGAAGAAACGGACCTTGATAAAAACTTAGTAGAAGCACTTGCTGATCCCCTGATTCACTTGGTGAGAAACTCTGTCGATCATGGTATTGAAATGCCAAACGACCGTGTTGCTGCGGGTAAATCACAAACGGGTAAAGTGATTCTGTCTGCCTCTCAAGAAGGTGACCACATTGAACTGGCTATCGTTGATGACGGTGGCGGTATGGACCCTGATAAGCTTCGTGCTATCGCGGTTAAACGTGGCCTGATGGATGAAGATGCAGCGTCTCGCTTATCAAATAAAGAGTGTTTCAACCTGATTTTTGCTCCTGGCTTCTCAAGCAAAGAGCAGATCTCGGATATCTCTGGTCGTGGTGTGGGCATGGACGTTGTGAAAACAGCGATCAACACACTGAACGGCTCTATTGATATTGATTCAGAAATGGGACAGGGCACCAAGATCACCATCAAGGTTCCACTAACCCTAGCGATTCTACCAACCTTGATGGTCGGTGTTGCCGGTCATCCATTTGCATTGCCATTGGCTTCTGTAAACGAGATCTTCCACCTAGATTTAAGCCGCACAAACGTGGTTGATGGCCAGCTGACGATTATCGTTCGCGATAAGTCTATTCCGTTGTTCTACTTGCAAAACTGGCTTGCCCCTAAAGCGGGTATTGTTGAGCTGCGTAAAGGGCACGGCCATGTTGTTATCGTACAACTTGGTAGCCAACGTGTTGGTTTTGTTGTCGATACGCTTATCGGTCAAGAAGAAGTCGTGATCAAGCCGCTTGATAAGCTTCTGCAAGGCACGCCAGGAATGGCAGGTGCGACAATTACAAGTGACGGACACATTGCATTGATTCTAGATGTGCCGGACTTGTTGAAGCAGTACGCAGCTGCGTCAAGAATTTAATTTAAGGATAAATATGGCGATTAAAGTATTAGTCGTTGATGATTCGAGTTTCTTTCGTCGTCGCGTTAGCGAGATCATCAACTCAGAGGCTCGCCTAGAAGTCATTGATGTAGCAGTAAACGGTAAAGAAGCCGTTGAAAAAGCGAAACAGCTAAGACCTGACGTAATCACGATGGATATTGAAATGCCTGTCATGGACGGTATCACTGCCGTTCGTGAAATCATGGCCGCGTCTCCAACGCCTATTTTGATGTTTTCATCGTTAACGCATGATGGAGCGAGAGCAACGTTAGATGCGTTAGATGCAGGTGCTCTCGACTTCCTTCCTAAGAAGTTTGAAGACATTGCACGTAACCGCGACGATGCAGTTGCATTGCTTCAACAGCGTGTGATTCAGATTGCAGCGAAGCGTGCGTTTATGCGCCGTGCTCCTATTGCGCCGAGAGCGACTGCGACGACAGCAACATCTACGCCATTGCGCCAACCGATTTCAACAGCAGCTTCGACTTCGACAGCGAAGCCTGCGGTTGCATCAACGGCGAAATTCAGAGCGTCAGGTAAGAAGTATCAATTAACAGCAATTGGTACGTCGACTGGCGGCCCTGTTGCTCTACAGAAGATTTTGACTCGCATCCCTGCTAACTATCCACACCCAATTGTGTTAGTTCAGCATATGCCAGCAACATTCACTGCTGCTTTTGCGAGCCGATTGAACACCTTGTGTAAGATTGAAGTTCGCGAAGCGCAAGACGGTGATGTGTTAAAACCTGGCGTGGCGTATCTTGCTCCGGGTGGTAAACAGATGATGGTGGATGGCCGCGCAGGGTCTGCACGTCTAAGAATTATCGATGGCGGCGACCGCATGAACTACAAGCCTTGTGTGGATGTCACATTCGGCTCTGCAGCGAAGATCTACGGCGACAAAGTGTTGTCTATGATCCTGACTGGTATGGGCGCAGATGGTCGAGAAGGTTCGCGTATGTTGAAAACTGCGGGCTCGACAATTTGGGCACAAGACGAAGATAGCTGTGTTGTATATGGTATGCCTCAAGCTGTAGCAAAAGCTGGCATTTCTACTGAAGACCTCCCTCTAGACCGTATCGCGGAAAGGATCTTGGTCGAAGTTGGGTTAGCTTAGGTAAATCGAAATGATTGTTTGGAGTGTTGCAAACCAAAAAGGTGGTGTTGGTAAAACGACCACGACCGTGACTCTAGCAGGTTTACTTGCGTTGAAGGGGCACCGTGTTCTGTTGGTTGATACTGACCCACATGCATCACTGACCACCTATCTGGGTTACGATTCAGATACGGTGGAATCGAGCCTGTTTGATCTGTTCCAGTTGCGTGAGTTTAACGTGCAGACGGTAAGACCTTTGCTTTTACAAACAGAAGTCGAAGGTATCGATATTATCCCTGCGCACATGTCTTTGGCGACATTAGACCGTGTAATGGGAAATCGAAGCGGCATGGGGTTGATCTTGAAGCGTGCTTTAGCCGCTTTGAAAGACGACTATGACTATGTATTGATCGATTGCCCGCCAATTCTGGGTGTGATGATGGTCAATGCATTGGCTGCTAGCGATCGTATATTGATTCCGGTACAGACTGAGTTTTTGGCGATGAAGGGCTTAGAGCGCATGATTCGCACTTTGACCATCATGCAGAAGTCTCGCAAAACACCGTTTAAGGTTACGATTGTCCCAACGATGTACGACAAGCGAACCAAAGCCTCACTGCAAACATTAACGCAGCTCAAAGATGATTACCCAAACCAAGTTTGGACGTCTGCTGTGCCGATTGATACCAAGTTTCGAGACGCGAGCCTAAAGCGCTTGCCAGCCTCTCATTTTGCATCGGGTAGCCGTGGTGTATTTGCTTATAAACAGTTGCTTATTTATCTCGAAAGGTTGGCGATAAATGAGCGCGAATAAAGAATCAACATTGGCGCAGCCAAGTCTCTCCAGTGAACAAGCACTGGATGATTATTTTACTGCGCTGTTAGGTGATGAAAGCTTTGAATCTGACGATTTTTTTGTTGACGAGTCGAGCGACGAATCACAATCTGAAGAGCCAGAGCCAGAGCCAGAGCCAGAGCCAGAGCCAGAGCGCCAATTTTCGAGTCACCACTCAAGCTACGCAGAAATACGCGCGGCTGAGTTTGAGGTTCCTAACCTTGAGGATGTTCAGAAACTACTGAGTCGTTTAGAGGCGACCAATGTTGTTGATGAACTGAACCTTGATGAGTTGATGGATCAGAACACCCAGAAAATTGCCGAGCAAGCTGACATGCAAATGTTTGATGCCGCGGTTGAGTCTGTTCAAGTGTTCGAAGAGCCAGAGATTCAGGATTGGAATCTTCCAGAACCCGATTTATCAATTGTTTTAGAGCCACCTGTTGAATCGCAGCAAATTGAAGAGTTACAAGCTGAATCGTTGGAGACGGAACAAGTAGAAGTTAAGGCTGTTGAGCCTGAACTTGGCGTTCCTGATCCCGAGACAGTTATTGAACCCGAAACTCAAGCAGGAGGTGCTGACCAGTTTACCTCTTGGGAAAGTACGGTTCGCAAAGAAGACTTTCAAGTCTTGTATTTTGATGTAAACGGCGTGACCTTTGCGGTGCCACTTGATGAGCTTGGCGGCATCCATCGCCTTGAAGAGTTAAGTCATATCATTGGTAAGCCAGCTTGGTATTTGGGTTTACAAACCAACCGTGATAGTCAGCTAGATGTGGTCGACACCGCAAAATGGGTGATGTCTGAGAAACTATCAGGTGACGAATACAAAGAAAACTATCAATATATAGTGATGCTTGGAGAGAGCTTGTGGGGCCTGGCGGGCACAGAGCTCAAAGGCACCGAGCTACTTAATACAGACAAAGTACGTTGGCGAGAAATGGCAGGGAAACGCCCATGGCTCGCTGGTATGGTAAAAGAAAAAATGTGTGCTTTGATTCATGTTGAAGCATTAATCGCCATGCTAAACGCAGGGCTAGATGTAAAAGCATTAAGCTAGTAATAAGCATTGGGCTAACAATAAGCATCAAGTTAATAATAGTGGTCGGTAACGACGGCAAGAGGATTATCTATGTCTCATATGAGTGAAGTTGAAGTAAGAAAAGAGCAAACGAATGATGAAGTACTTCAATGGGTGACTTTCCAGCTAGAAGAAGAAACTTACGGCATCAACGTAATGCAAGTACGTGAAGTACTACGTTACAGCGAAATTGCTCCAGTACCGGGTGCTCCAGATTACGTTCTAGGTATTATTAACCTACGTGGTAACGTTGTTACTGTTATCGACACTCGTTCTCGCTTTGGTTTGATGCAAGGTGAAATCACAGACAACACTCGTATCATCGTTATTGAATCTGAGCGTCAAGTAATTGGCATTCTAGTAGATAGCGTTGCTGAAGTGGTTTATCTACGTTCTTCCGAAATCGACACAACGCCAAGTGTTGGTACTGATGAAAGTGCTAAGTTCATCCAAGGTGTAAGTAACCGAGATGGCAAGCTGCTTATCTTAGTAGATCTAAACAAACTACTAAGCGAAGACGAATGGGATGAGATGGCTCACCTGTAATGTTTGAAGCGCTTCCTTTAAGCCCTGTCGCTCTGATATCAGGCGTTGGGGTTTTTACGTTATTTATCCTGATTTTGATTAGCAAAGTAAAACGTGCGATTCAAAAGCAGCTCGATCAGTCACGCCTGCAAGTTCGTAACTTGGACAAAGAGCTTCAAAAATCGAGTAAGCAATTACTTGAGGTTCGCTCTGTTGTGGTTGGCCTTGGCCAGAAAGTGACGGAACAGCAAGATCTGATAAAGCACTTGAATGAACGTATTGTTGAGTTGGAACATGCTGACACCGATGGACGCTTGTACACACGTGCAACGAAAATGGTTCAGCTTGGTGCCGGGATTAACGAACTGATCGAAGAGTGTGAATTACCTAAAGCGGAAGCTGAGCTAATGATGTCTCTACAGAATAAGCTCGCGGGTAAGGAAAAAATCCCTTCGTTGAGAAGTGACCCTTCATCGTACGATCAGCAACCCGATGCCTCTCGCGATCGCAGAGACCCGCCTCGACGTCGTTAAATTGAGCGCTTAATTCGTATTGAGCAATTGATGTTTATTACGTATTCCTCTTAAAAGAAGCTTCGGCTTCTTTTTTTATGCCTGCCCGGTCTATATAGAACGATGTTTATAAGTGCTTGTATCTACGACAATATCTTGTTTGTTGATGAAAATGTGTAAATTGTGATGAGGTGGTAACAGTTTCTTACCGACTTTGTTCTATCGAAAACGCCTAGTCCTGTTTTGTCACCATGTTGGTGTGCTACTATAGCGCTCTCATTACTCGACTAAATTTACCTATGCTAGAAGTCTCAAATTTAACTGCTATTCGTGACGACAGGATTCTGTTTGAATCGTTGTCTTTTCAATTGAAACCAGGTGAGCTGGTTCAAGTTGAAGGTCGTAACGGTACCGGGAAAACGACACTCCTTAGGATTATTACTGGCTTAGGCGATCGCGATGACGGCACTATCTCTTGGGACGGTGAGTCTATTGAATCGAGTCGAGATGTTTATCATCAAAATTTACTTTTTCTTGGTCACCAAACAGGCGTAAAGCGCGAGCTTAGTGCTTATGAGAATCTGAGCTTTTATCAGTCGATTCACAGTGGCGGTACCAGCAAAGAAGAGCTTTATCACGCGCTGGCTCAAGTCGGGCTTGCGGGCAGAGAAGACGTACCTGCGGGGCAACTTTCAGCAGGCCAACAACGCCGAGTTGCGTTGGCTCGCCTTTGGTTGAGCAAGCAAATGTTGTGGATTCTTGATGAGCCGCTGACTGCCATTGATAAGCAGGGCGTGAAAGTTCTCGAATCTCTTTTTTCTCAGCATGCAGACAACGGTGGCATTGTGTTGTTAACCACACACCAAGATATGTTTGCTGATAGCCCGAAACTAAGAAAAATAAAGTTGGGTGAGTAATATGATCTCTTCAATGACCACGATTATCCGACGCGAACTGCTTATCGCGTTTCGACGTCAAGCGGATATCTTTAACCCTTTGTGGTTCTTCATCATTGTTATCACGCTTTTCCCTTTGAGTATTGGCCCAGAGCCAAACCTACTTGCGCGTATTGCTGCGGGTATTGTTTGGGTGGCCGCTTTGCTCTCTGCATTGCTCTCTTTAGAGCGTCTTTTCCGTGATGATTTTCAAGATGGCGCCCTTGAACAGATGATGCTGATGCCAATCCCGTTGCAGTTGGTAGTATTGTCCAAAGTCATAGCACACTGGTTGTTGACCGGGTTACCATTGATTTTAATCAGCCCATTATTGGCTGTTTTGTTGTCTTTAGATTTTGATACATGGCTCTCAGTTGTGTTGACCTTGCTGGTAGGAACACCCGCATTGAGTTTTATTGGTGCGATTGGTGTTGCGTTAACCGTTGGGTTACAGAAGGGCGGAGTCCTGTTAAGCCTGTTAATCTTGCCGCTTTACATCCCCATTTTAATCTTCGCGACGTCAGCAATTGACGCTGCGGCTTTGGGCGTTGCATACAACGGTCAATTGGCGGTGCTTGGGGCAATGTTAATGGGTGCGATGACTATGACGCCTTTTGCGATCAGTGCCGCACTTAGAGTAAGTGTGAACTGATTGGGGTTCCGTTATCGTATAGCCAATGTGAACCAAATGTGTCGATTGAACTCATAGAGTCAATAAAACTGAAAGCAAGACAAATAAAATTATTATAATTATAGCTTTAATAGCTGTAAGCAATATGAAGTAAGAGTGAGATTACAACATGTGGAAATGGCTCCATCCCTATGCCAAAGCAGAAACCTCTTATCAGCTTGCTGGTAAACTTTTGCCATGGTTTTCGATCCTAGCGCTATTGTGTCTATCCGTCGGTACCGTGTGGGGGCTTGCATTTGCGCCTTCTGATTACCAACAAGGCGATAGCTTCCGTATCATCTACATCCATGTTCCGTCTGCAATCTGGTCGATGGGCGTTTACATGTCGATGGCGATTGCTGCCTTTATCGGTTTGGTATGGCAGGTAAGGCTATCAGACATGGCCGCACTGGCGATGGCACCGATTGGCGCTGTGTTTACCTTCATTGCGTTACTAACTGGCGCAGTTTGGGGTAAACCAATGTGGGGTGCTTGGTGGGTTTGGGATGCGCGTTTAACCTCAGAGCTGATTCTTCTATTCCTATACTTGGGTGTGATCGCACTACACCACGCTTTTGACGACCAAAAAACAGCAGCAAAAGCGGCGGGTATCTTGGCTATCGTTGGTGTCATCAACCTACCTATCATTCACTTTTCAGTAGAGTGGTGGAACACACTTCACCAAGGCGCGACGATCACTAAGTTCGACAAGCCTTCTATTTCAAGTGACATGTTATGGCCGCTTCTTCTTAACATCTTCGGCTTCGCCTTTTTCTTTGGTGCTGTGACTATGGTTCGTTTCCGTAACGAAATCATCAGTAAAGAAAGTCACCGTCCATGGGTTCGCAAGCTTGCGGCTGAAAAAGCGTAGTAGGGTAGGTAATTATGTATTTTGAATCTTTGAGTGATTTCTTTGCCATGGGAGGCTATGCCTCCTATGTATGGAGTGCATTTGGAATCACATTTCTCGCGATGATCATTTTACTGGTCGTAAGCGTTCGTCGTGGTAAGCAATTACTAAATGAAGTACAAGCTAAGATTGATCGTCAAGCTCGTATCGATGCAGCAAAAAATATGGAGAACACTCTATGAACCCAAGACGTAAAAAGAGGCTGGGCATTGTCTTAGCGATCTTTTTTGGTATCAGTGCGACTGTTGGATTGATGGTTTACGCACTTAACCAGAACATGGATCTGTTCTACACACCAACTGAGCTGGTCAACGGCAAAGATGGTAAGAAACCTGAAGTTGGTCAACGCCTACGTATTGGTGGCATGGTCGTAGTCGGCTCTGTAAGCCGTGACAATGAATCACTACGTGTAAGCTTCGATTTGGCGGATGTAGGCCCTAAAGTAACGATTCTATACGATGGCATCCTTCCTGATCTTTTCCGTGAAGGCCAAGGTATTGTTGCTCAGGGTGTGCTTAAAAATGCAACGACAATCGAAGCGTTTGAGGTGTTGGCAAAGCACGATGAAGAGTACATGCCTTCTGAAGTTGCGGAAGCAATGAAGAAAACCCATGAGCCTTTGCAATACACGACTGAACAAAAAGAAGGAAATGCTCAATGATAGCCGAGATCGGCCATTTTTCGATGATCCTGTCCTTGGGACTTGCATTGCTGCTAAGCGTGCTCCCATTGTATGGAGCCGCTCGAAATAACACATTATTGATGAACAGCGCACGACCGTTGTCGTGGGGTATGTTCGGATTCTTAGCGATTTCGTTCTTTATCTTGTGTTACGCGTTCTACACCAATGATTTTACGATTCAATACGTAGCAAGTAACTCGAATAGCCAACTGCCTTGGTACTACCGAATTACGGCGGTTTGGGGCGCTCACGAAGGTTCATTACTGCTTTGGGTTCTTATCCAAGCGGGTTGGACTGTAGCAGTAGCGACATTCAGTCGTGGTATGCCTCAAGAGTCTGTGGCTCGCGTTTTGGCTATCATGGGTCTGATTACTGTCGGCTTCTTGCTGTTCATTATCGTGACGTCTAACCCGTTCTTACGTACATTGCCTTTCTTCCCTGTTGATGGCCGTGACCTGAACCCACTACTGCAAGATCCGGGTTTGATTATTCACCCGCCAATGCTTTACATGGGTTATGTAGGTTTCTCTGTTGCGTTCTCTTTCGCAATCGCTTCTCTAATGAGTGGTCGTCTTGATACGGCATGGGCTCGTTGGTCGCGTCCTTGGACAATCGCAGCTTGGTTATTCCTAACGGTAGGTATCGCACTAGGTTCATGGTGGGCTTACTACGAACTTGGCTGGGGTGGCTGGTGGTTCTGGGATCCAGTAGAAAACGCTTCATTCATGCCTTGGTTGGCTGGTACTGCTCTAATGCACTCACTAGCGGTAACTGAGAAGCGTGGCACATTTAAAGCTTGGACAGTACTGCTGGCTATCTCTGCATTCTCGCTAAGCTTACTAGGGACATTCTTAGTTCGTTCAGGCATCTTGGTATCGGTTCACGCATTCGCGTCGGATCCTGCTCGTGGTATGTTTATTCTAGGTTTCCTAGTCTTTGTTATCGGTGGTTCACTGCTGTTGTTTGCTATTAAAGGCGCATCGGTTCGTGTTCGCGGTAACTTCGATTTGGTTTCTCGTGAAAACGCACTGCTTGGTAACAACATCTTATTGATTGCAGCGCTTGTCGTTGTATTAGTCGGTACGCTACTGCCATTAGTTCACAAACAGTTAGGCTTGGGCTCGGTATCTATCGGTGCACCATTCTTTGATATGTTGTTCTTCTGGTTAATGATCCCGTTCTCGTTCCTGCTTGGTATCGGTCCTCTGATCCGATGGAAACGTGACAACCTGTCTAAGCTTGTTAAACCAATGCTGATTTCAGGTGCACTCTCACTTGGCTTGAGTGCGCTAATGGTTGCTCTACTGGCTGACCGCTTCAGTGGTACTGCGTTTGCTGGTTGGGTAATGGCGTTCTGGATCATCTTCATGCACGGCTTTGAGCTGCATGAGCGTGCGACTCACCGTCATACATTCTTGAAAGGTCTAACTAAGCTACCTCGTAGCCACTGGGCAATGATGTGTGGTCACATAGGTTTAGCCGTGACAGTGATTGGTATCGCGATGGTGCAAAACTACAGCATCGAACGTGATGTACGTCTGGCGCCAGGTGAAAGCTACCAGCTTGAAGAATACAGCTTCCTGTTTACAGGGGTTCGTGACAAAGATGGTCCTAACTACGATGGTTACATTGCTGACTTTGAAATTACTAAAGAAGGCAAATACATCAACACGCTTCACGCTGAAAAACGTTTCTACACCACAGCTAAGTCTATGATGACAGAAGCAGCGATTGACCGTGGCGTAACGCGCGACCTTTACATTGCAATGGGTGAACGTTTAGACGACAACAAATCTTGGGCTGTACGTATCTACTACAAACCATTTGTACGTTGGATCTGGGCAGGTTCTTTGATTATGTCGATTGGTGGCGCTATTGCTATCAGTGACCGTCGTTACCGTTTCCGTAAGCCAATCAAAAAGTCGGCTGAAGAGCAGGAGGCTTAATTCGAATGAACAAGAAGATTTTATTCATTCCATTGATTGCGTTCATGGTTCTAGCTGGAATCTTTGCAACGCAATTAATGCGCAACCAGTCGGGCGATGACCCAACTAAGCTAGAATCCGTATTGATTGGTAAGCCTGTTCCTGAGTTTGGTCTAGAAGACTTAGAACAACCAGGTAAGTTTCATGATCAAGCGATCTTTAAAGGCGAGCCACTGCTTCTTAACGTGTGGGCGACTTGGTGTCCTACTTGTTATGCAGAGCACTCTTACCTGAACAAGCTTGCGGATCAAGGCGTTAAGATCATTGGTCTTAACTACAAAGATGATCGCAACAAAGCGGTTGGTTGGCTAAAAGAGTTGGGTAACCCGTACTTAATTAGCCTGTTTGATGGTAATGGCATGCTAGGCCTTGACCTTGGCGTGTATGGCGCGCCTGAAACTTTCCTAATCGATGCTAACGGCGTAGTTCGCTACCGCCATGTTGGTGACGTGAACCCAACCAACTGGGCATCGACGCTTGAGCCGATGTATCAAGAGTTGTTGGAGGAATCGAAATGATTAGAAAGGCACTGATTACTCTATTCGCTACGTTCGCAATTTCAGCGACTGTTTCTGCTGCGCCTATCGAGTTCCATGAATTTGATACCGTAGATCAAGAACAGCAGTTCAAAGAGTTGAGTAATACGCTACGTTGCCCTAAATGTCAGAACAACACGATTGGTGATTCGAATGCTGAGCTAGCGGTCGACTTACGCCAAAAAGTGTACGAGATGACAAAAGACGGCAAGTCTGAGCAAGAAATTATTGATTACATGATTGCTCGTTACGGTAACTTTGTAACGTACAACCCGCCACTGACCTTAGCTACATCGATCCTTTGGATTGGTCCGTTTGCGGTTGTTGTGTTTGGATTTGGTTTGATTATTTTACGAAGCAGAAAGTCAAAATCAAAAGCAGCAGTAGAGTCAGATAAAGACTGGGATGCAGACAAAGAAGCTCGCTTAAAAGCGTTACTCGATGAAGAGAACGACGGAGATAAGAAGTAATGACTCTATTTTGGATTTCTACCATTATCCTTTCGCTAGCGGCAATTTTCTTAATTGTTCTGCCTTTCATTAACAAGAAGGCAAACAATGACGAGATGCTTCGTGACGAGTTGAATAAAGCGTTCTATAAAGACCGTCTTGTCGAGTTAGAAGTAGAAGCAGAGGAAGGTCTTGTTGATAACCAACAAGAACTGATCGCTGATTTGAAACAGTCTCTGCTTGATGATGTTCCTGCACAAGAAGAGATGAAGAAAACTCAAATCTCTACGCTTGGTGTGGTTGTACCGTCGATCATTCTTGTCGTGGCTGTGACTTATGGTATGTACTTTAAGTTCGGTGCATTGGACAAAGTTCAACACTGGCAAGAAGTGAGCTCGAACCTTCCTGAGTTGTCTAAAAAGCTAATGTCATCGGAAGGTGGTGCACTAACGGATGATGAACTGGAAGATTTGACTCTGGCGCTTCGTACTCGTCTGCATTACCAACCAAAAGATTCAACAGGTTGGTTACTACTCGGTCGTATTGCACTGGCTAACCGTGATGCTGAAACAGCAAAAGATTCTATGGAGCGAGCTTACAAGCTTGAACCTAAGAATGAAGATGTTCAGTTAGGTTTCGCACAAGCACTGATGCTTTCACCTGATGAAGCGGATCAAAACCAAGCTCGTTTGATTTTGAGCCGTTTGATTCAAAACGATTACGTCGACCTTCGTGTGTTCTCACTGCTAGCGTTCGATGCATTTGAGCGTCAAGACTACCCGGGTGCTGTGAAGTACTGGAGCATCATGCAACAGATGATTGGTCCACAAGACAGTCGCTATGAAATGCTTTCGCGCAGTATTGAAAGTGCTCAGAAGAAAATGGGCGACACTATGGGTGTCGACCAAGGTAAGACTGTTGCTGTAACGCTCGATCTATCTGCAGACGTGAATGCTGACCCTAACTCAGTGTTAATTGTGTCAGTACACAGAGCTGATGGTTCTCCAATGCCTATCGCAGCGGCACGCTACCCACTAGGGACTTTCCCTCGTACGGTTGTGCTAGATGACGGCAACAGCATGCTGGAAGGGCAAGAGCTGTCTAGCCTTGAAACACTGATGGTTAGAGCTAGGCTTGATACAGACGGCAACGTTTCAACTCGCGAAGGTGATTGGTACGGTGAAAGTGAAGTGGTTGAATTGGGCGCTCCAGTTACCATTGATATCAATAAGCAATATTAATCATCACTTTGCATAGGTGTTATCTATTCCGATTTGCAGATAAACGGTATAGACTTAGCCAAACAATTGAGGCCAGCGATTGCTGGCCTTTTTTATTATTTGAATTCCTTATGGAAAAGGTGATATGTCTGTCAGTGTTTTAAGACTCTCGAGTTTACTTTTTATCGCAAGCTTAACGGTTGGGTGTTCAAGCGCGCCGGACGAAAGTGTTGACGATGATAACCTCGAAACCTCTGAATACGTCGAAGAGTCCCACTCCAATGATCCTTTTGAAGGTTTCAACCGAGCGATGTGGGATATCAACTACGAATATCTAGATCCTTACTTAGTTCGCCCTGTTTCCCTCGCTTATGTTGACTACACCCCTGTGCCAGTGCGTTCTGGTATCTCCAATTTCCTAGCCAACTTAGACGAACCATCAAGCATGGTGAATAACCTTATTATGGGCAATGGTGAAAAAGCACTCGACCATTTCAATCGTTTTTGGATTAACTCAACGATTGGTTTGTTAGGCTTAATCGATATTGCTAGCGAAGCTGGGATCACCAAGTACGATGATAAGTCGTTCTCTGATGCGATTGGTCATTACGGGGTAGGAAATGGTCCGTACTTCATGGTGCCGGGTTATGGTCCACTAACAACTCGAGAAGTGACTGAAACCGTCGATGGTATGTATGTGCCTCTGTCGTTCTTGAATTTCTGGGCTAGCTTAGGCAAGTGGGCATTTGAAGGCATGGAAACACGTGCTCAGTTAGTATCACAAGAAGCGCTGTTGGATAGCTCTCCTGATCCATATGCATTAACGCGTGATGTTTACATTCAACGTCGTGATTTCAAAGCCGAGATTGAACCTGAAGAGGTCGACCTTGAAGAAGAAGATTTCATCGATGGTTATCTAGAAGATTACTAGAAACACGATTTAGAAAACCGATAAAAGACAGGCTCGATGTTGATGCAACATCGAGCCTTTTTAATATTTTCTACTTTTAGGGCGGTAGATTAGAAGCGGTAGTTCGCTTGGATGCCCACTAACCAGATGCTACCAGTCACTTCACCTTCGAAGTCACCACCAAATGGCGCAGAACTTGCGTCATCTTCAACCATTTTTGCGTCTTTCGCTAGGATGTAAGTGAAACCAGCGTCTAGTGTTAGTTGCTCAGACCATTGGTAGCCAGCACCAATACTCAACCAAGTGCGGTCTGTTTCCGGAATCGTCGCAGTACGGTGTTCATCGCTTACCGCTGAAGTGTCGTACGCAATACCAGAGCGCAGAGCTAACTTAGGTGTCATTTGGTAAGTTGTACCGATCGCAAAGCGGTAGTTGTCTTCCCAGTTCTCTTGCTTGATATCTTGAGTTCGAGCAGGACCGAATTCAGGGATGTCAGCTACTAGTTCTTCAAAGCTACTCCAATTAGTCCAGTTAACGCTCGCATGTACAGCGACTTTATCTGATAGTTGATGGAAGCTTGCAAGCTCGGCGGTTGCTGGCAATGCAAGTTGCATTGAGCCGTTATATTTTGACTTCACAGGAGTACCTAAAGCGCCAGCAACAGCATCAAAAGCGACACCATTTGCGTGGCCCTCAAGCGTTAGGTCTACTTCTGACTTGTAGGTAAAACCAAGGCGGTTGTTTTCATTGATCTGCCAAGCGGTACCAACTTGCCAGCCCCACGCTGTGTCATCACCTTCCATGTATTTTAAAGCTGTACCTTGAGGCATAGGAACTAGAGAGTTAACTGTAGATACCGCTCCAAAGCTACCTTCAGCCATGATGTAACGAATACCACCACCAATAGATACGCTTTCAAGTACTTGGTAAGCCGCGTTTAGGTTTAGCTCCATCGTAGTAACACTTGCTTCGTTACCGTGGTTTGCGCCACCAAAGTCTTTACCTAGGTCTGTTTCCATACCGTAGTTAGTGCCAGCAGCAAAGCCTAATGCGAACTTGTCGTTGTACTTATGAGAAACATAAAAGTTTGGGATTACTGCACTGTGCGCAAAATCGCTAGAATTTGACGAAGTCGATTGTCCCATCATGGACGTAGAAGTACCGTCGATATCGATGTTAGGGTCAACATAGATAGCACCAACAGAAACCTGAGTCCCTTCTAGGTAAGTCAGCATTGCAGGGTTACGCCATTGTGCGTCTGCACCGTCAGCCATTGCTGCTTCACCCGCGTATGCGCGGCCTAGGCCTGTTGCTGAGTATTCTGCTAGTTGAAAACCTGCCGCTTGAGTTACGGTAGAAGTCGAAAGTAGTCCAACTGCCACTGCAGCAGATAGAAGAGTCTTATTCATTTTCATTATTATGTTCGCTGAATCATAAGTATTTAGTGGCGTGATTCTACGTTTAGAGTCATTACTTTAAAAATGAAATTCGAATAAAACAGTGTTTTAGGGATTTAATGAGTAAATGTGTTTAATTATTAGAGAAATAATCTAAATGTTTCTGCTGTGTTGCGAAGTTTGAGCGTACACTTGTAGTCATATATTGACCTTGCAGGCTACAGTTGTAAGCTTAAATTGATGTAGGTCAGTGGTTTAGGCAATAAAAAAGGGTCGCATTATGCGACCCTTTGAGGTTTATAACCTAGCTTTTATTAGAAGCTACGGCTGTACTGTAGACCCATTAGGATTGCATCTGCACGAGTTGTTGCTGAAATTGACGAAACAACAGAAGTTGATTCATTAACTTTAACATCGTCGCCCATTAAGTATGTGAAACCAAAGTCTACGTTTGACGCTTCGTTGATGTGGTATGTGAAACCAGCTGAGAACCATTGGCGATCTGAATCTGGAACTGAAACTGAAGTGACTTCATCTTGTGCACTTGTGTCATACATGTAGCCGGCACGAAGTGTCCAATCGCGATTCATGTAATATGTACCACCTAGAGAGTAGTGCATACCATTCTGCCATTCGTAATTGTTTAGAACACCTGCTTTGTCTGCTTCTAGCTTGTCAAATGAGCTCCAACCAATCCATTGCACTGAGTAATGAACTGCGAATTTAGTATCTTCAATCTTGTGGAAACCAGAGAACTCAACCATATCAGGTAGAGGCATATGAAGGGTATCATCTTTATATTCAATGCCTTGGTAGCTGATATCGCCTTCAGCTTCAAGCTTCGGAGAGTAGTGATAAGCCAAACCAAAACGGTTGTTTTCATTCAATTCGAAAACAGTACCAAGGTTAAAGCCCACAGCCCAGCCATCGGCTTCAGCGTCAAGGACCGTTTGCCCTGGTTGTGGTAAAGGAAGCGGGATCCCGCCTGTGCCTGACTCTGAGCTCATTGTTCGTTTTAGCTCGCCTTTACCGTAAATTAGATCAAGGCCAGCACCGAAGCTCCATTGATCGTTTAGGCGGTACGAACCAGCTAGGCCAAAGTTAACACTTTTTACATCTGTAAGGCCGCCGTATTCACCACCCACATAGCTATCGCTGAATTCAGTTTTTGTACCAAAATTCGAATAAGCATTGAAGCCTACAGCAAACTTTTCGTTGATAGGTACAATTAGATGAATATTTGGAGCTATAGAAGTATCACCAGCATCGTCATAATCAGCATTGCTGGAGGTGCTTCCCATAAAACCTTTATAAGTAGCATCTTTAACTTCAATCATTGAAGTGATGCTTTCAAAACCAAGAGAAAGCTCAGTTTTGTCAAAAAGTGCCATTGCTGCAGGGTTACGTGCCATTACTGACGCGTTATCTGCGATTACTGCATCACCAGCGAAAGCACGGCCGATACCGGTAGCTGATTGTGCGTTAAGTTGGAAACCTGCTGCCATCGCTTGCGAAGACGCCAGTGTAATTGTTACTGCTAAAAGAGACTTTTTAAACAGACGCGTGTTGTTGGTAGTCATTCATTTATTCCTTTATATATCCGCCTCTACAGGGCGATTAATTTGAGCAATTGCTCAATGGTGGCTGATCCTATTCGCAAGTATACGATATACAAATCCGACCATTGAAAAAAATGAGTGTAAAATTATGGAAATGACGCCTATCTGGCACGAAAATGGTGTGAAATGCTGTTTTTTAGAGTTTTAACTCTAGAGGTATTGGTGGTGTGAATGGTTTCGTGGTTTATTTATAAATAAAGCCCAGCAATATCAGTAATATAATTGCTGGGCCTTTTGTGACGGGGCTTTAAGAGCGAATTAGCTCATTGGTTTGATCATTTTTGCCAGCTTTTCGGCGATTTTGGAAACATCCTCACCATTTTCACCCACAAGGATTAAGCTGCTGCCATCTACGGGTGTTACCGAGCCGGACATGCCTTTTTCATCAAAATCGATAGGTTTGTCTGTTGGAATACCGGTTAAAAACAGTGTTACTTTGCCTTTTTCGCCTTGGAAGACCATATGTACTGCGTTGGATTTACCAAAGCCACAGTGGTTTAGGTAATAAACATGGTAAGGGAAAGCGTCATCAAACTGAAAAGCAAATGGGTTCATTTTTGCGTTGATTTGCTGCGATGTGACCTGTTCATCGATGGAACTAACAAAACTCTTTTCATCAACAACATGCTTCATCGCTGTATCAACCAAACTAGCTTGAGCTGGTGAAACGAATGCGTTGCCCCAATTTACTTGGCCAACTAATAAGCCTGCAACGAATGCTACCGAGGCAGCCATTGCCATTGCTCTTCTCGCAAACGTAGGTCTTACCACTTTGCTTTCTTCGCTTGAGGTCTGATTGAACAGAATGCGATCAGCAAGATCGTCTGGCACATCCACATTCATCGCAGAGTGGATCTGTTTATCAAGCGCTAGTACATCGTCTAAGAAGTTACTATTGGCTTCGCTATTCGCGGTCGCATCAACAATATCTTGTGTACGTTGTTTAGGTTCCGACAATACACGACGACGAAATTCCAAATCATCCATTATGTTGCCCCCTCTCTGCCTCTTCTGTATCCAACAGCTCTTTCAACTGATTTCGAGCTCTGAATAAACGTGTCATCACCGTGTTTTTGTTGAGATCGAGAATATCTGCAATCTCATCACCACTAAAACCACCAATCACTTGCAAGAAGAGAGGTTCACGGTAATCAATTTCAAGTTTCATGATCTGGGCTTGCAACCACTGATGCTGATGGTGCGGGTCATCACTGACACTAGCATCGTTACCGTGATCGTCGATATCAACCAGATCAAACTGTTTGCGTTCAAAACGTCGAGCGTTCTCGCGTCTCAAGATGGTAATCAGCCAAGATTTGGCGGCTTTTTCATCTTGAAGGCTATCGAGTGACTTCCATGCACGAAGGCAAGTTTCTTGAACTAAGTCTTCGGCAATGCTTTTGTCTTTGCATAACCAATAGGCGTAGCGAAAGAGGTCACGATGATAGGCGCGCACAAGTGCTTCGTATTTTCTTTGTTTGTCCATATCAGAGTTGACCGGACGCTTGGCTGTTTTCTTTCCAAACATTTTTATTATTGACACACGAGCCTCCATAATTGCTCTGCGTATAGCTGTCCTCTATACGTTGTGCTTCGTTTTTATATTTTTAGAGCTAACGATCGGCAGGAAATCGTAAAATCACATTAAAATTGATCTACTTCAAAATCTAAGGCCTCGAACTCGTTATAGTACACCTTGTCGTCTAGTTAGTCATTCGTGGCTAGCATGTTGAGCAAGACGACACTTCCTTTTGAAGGCTGACTTTACTTTCTCCTAATCAGGAAACTGATTATTTCAATTGGCGCTAAGTTAATTGCTTTATATACATTCCGACCACACAGCTTTGTGTGGTTTTTTTTTGCCTCAAGAAAACCATTCCCTACACAGCGATAACAGTCTTTGCTTACAATAGTTTAGTCTCTTACGACAACCTTTCCCCCCAAAAAGGTTCGCCTGAATGCGCAGTTATATTTTCAAACAGTGAGATACTCGTATCACGTTTATTTAAACGCTCGTTTGATTTAATTAACAACTTCTTTACAATGCTTCAGGTCAGACCTCTTAACTTTAAGGAGAAACCATGGGCAAACAGGAAGTCAAAACGCGTTCTGGAGAACGTGTTGCCGTTGTCGCTGGATTACGAACCCCATTTGCTCGTCAGAGCACAGAATTTAGCCAAGTGCCTGCGGTTGACCTAGGCAAAATGGTTGTGAGCGAAATGCTTGCAAAAACGGATGTCAATCCTGCGCTTATCGAACAAGTTGTGTTCGGCCAAGTAGTGCAAATGCCAGAAGCGCCGAACATTGCGCGTGAAATCGTGTTGGGCACAGGCATGAACATCAATACCGATGCCTACAGTGTCACACGAGCATGTGCGACCAGCTTCCAAGCGGCAGTTAACGTGACCGAAAGCATTATGGCTGGCACGATTGATATCGGTATTGCGGGCGGTGCGGACTCTTCTTCTGTATTGCCTATCGGTGTTTCGAAAAAGTTAGCGGCAAATCTATTAGCGCTGAGTAAAACGAAAACTATGGGTCAAAAGCTGAAAATTCTTAAAACACTTTCCGTAAAAGATTTGATGCCAGTACCACCTGCAGTTGCTGAATACTCGACCGGTTTATCCATGGGACAAACGGCTGAGCAAATGGCTAAGACGCATGGTATTACTCGCGAAGCTCAAGATGCACTTGCTCACCGTTCTCACTCTTTGGCTTCTCAGGCATGGAAAGAAGGCAAGATTAAAGACGAAGTGATGACGGCATTCCCGGCACCTTACAAAAAGTATCTAGCGGAAGACAACAACATTCGCCACGACTCAACGGTTGAAGGATACGCCAAGCTACGTCCTGCTTTTGATAGAAAGTACGGCAGTGTAACGGCAGCCAATGCTACGCCACTGACTGATGGCGGTGCAGCAGTGATGTTGATGCGCGAAGGTAAAGCGAAAGAACTAGGCTTAGAAGTGCTTGGTTATATTCGTGGTTATGCGTTCTCAGCGATTGGTGTTGAAACAGATATGTTGATGGGCCCGACTTACGCGACCTCGCAAGTATTAAAGAACACCGGTTTAGAGTTGTCAGACCTTACACTGATCGAGATGCATGAAGCATTCGCTGCCCAAGTTTTGGCTAACGTTAAAATGTTCGCGAGCGATGAGTTTGCACAGAAGAATCTTGGCCGCGACAAAGCGATCGGTGAGATTGATATGGAGAAGTTCAACGTGCTGGGTAGCTCGATTGCTTACGGACATCCGTTTGCAGCGACTGGCGCGCGCATGATGACTCAAACATTACGTGAACTGAAACGTCGCGGTGGCGGCTTGGCATTGAACACAGCGTGTGCGGCTGGTGGTTTAGGTGCAGCAATGATCTTGGAGGTAGAATAATGTCTACGACTCTTGATGCAACAACAGAAAAAGAAACAGTCGCTCAACCAGATTCAACCTCTGCGACTGAATCAACCAAAAAGAAAGCGACAGCATTTACTCTCAATATCGATGAGCAAGATATTGCTTGGTTAGCGATTGATGTACCAAACGAGAAAATGAACACGCTGCAAGCGGCTTTTGCTGAAGAAATGAAAGCCATCTTCGAGCAACTCAAAGAAAAGCAAAGCCGAGTTAAGGGCCTAATCGTTCATTCTCTTAAGCCAGATAACTTTATCGCTGGTGCTGATGTAAGAATGCTTGATGCGTGTAAAACGGCTGACGAAGCACAGTCTCTGGCTCGCCAAGGGCAGGAGATGTTCCAAACGCTTTCTGAACTACCGTACCCAGTAGTCGCAGCGATTCACGGCCCATGTTTAGGTGGTGGTTTAGAGCTTGCACTGGCGTGTGATTACCGTGTATGTACCGATTCAGATAAGACTCGCGTTGGTCTGCCAGAAGTACAGTTAGGTCTGTTACCAGGCTCTGGCGGTACACAGCGTCTACCTCGCCTTATTGGTTTGTTGCCATCTCTTGACCTAATCCTTACGGGTAAGCAACTGCGCGCTAAGAAAGCGAAATCGCTCGGTGTTGTGGATGCTTGTGTGCCTGAAACTATCCTGCTTGAAGTCGCTAAAAGCTTTGTTGAAAAGAATACGGGCAGTAAAAAAGGTAAGCGCCTTGCGTCGAAAAGCCAAGCGTCGACCAAAGAAAAGCTGATTTCACGTAACGGCCTTGGTCGTAAAGTGATTTTTGAACAAGCTTCTAAGAAGACCAATCAGAAAACACGCGGCAATTACCCAGCAGCGGATGCGATTTTAGACGTGATTCGTTATGGCCTTGAGAACGGCTTTGATAAAGGTCTTCAGTATGAAGCGAAGCGTTTCTCAGAACTGGTTATGACTTCAGAGTCTAAAGCCCTTCGTTCGATTTTCTTTGCAACCACGGAAATGAAAAAAGAACACGGCGCAGACGCAGAACCCAAAGCGGTTAAGCGTGTTGGTGTGCTAGGCGGTGGTCTTATGGGCGCAGGCATCAGCCATGTCAGCGTTGCTAAGGCGAAAGTGCCAGTTCGTATCAAAGACGTATCAAATGAAGGTGTGCTGAACGCGCTTAACTACAACTTCAAGTTGTTCGATAAGCAGCGTAAGCGTCGCATTCTGAACCGAGCGGGCCTTGAAAGTAAGATGCTTCAGCTTTCTGGTGGTATCGACTTTACGAGCTTTAATCACACCGATGTGGTGATTGAAGCGGTATTTGAAGACCTCGACCTTAAGCAGTCAATGGTTGCGGACATCGAAGCCAATGCCAAGCCAGAGACTATTTTCGCGACGAATACGTCTTCATTGCCGATCCATAAGATTGCGGAGAAGGCGCAGCGACCAGAAAACGTGGTCGGTCTTCACTACTTCAGCCCAGCCGAAAAAATGCCGCTAGTAGAAGTTATCCCTCATGAAACTACGTCAGAAGAGACGATTTCTACGGTTGTTGCATTAGCGAAGAAGCAAGGTAAAACGCCGATTGTTGTGAAAGACACGGCTGGTTTTTATGTGAACCGTATTCTTGCTCCGTACATGAACGAAGCAGCGCATTTACTGCTAGCGAACGAGCCGATTGAAAAGCTCGACAGCACGTTATTGGACTTCGGTTTCCCGGTTGGTCCTATCACTTTATTAGATGAGGTGGGTGTTGATATCGGTGCGAAGATCATTCCGATTTTAGTGAATGAGCTTGGCGATCGTTTCCAAGGTCCTGATGTGTTCGATATTCTTTTGAATGACAATCGTAAAGGCCGCAAGAGTGGTAAAGGTTTCTACACTTACAAAGGCAAGAAGAAGGAAGTGGATAAGTCAGTTTACAAGCTGCTTAAGCTGCAACCAGATCCTAAGTTGAGCGATAACGATATCGCGATGCGCTGTGTGTTACCTATGCTAAACGAAGCGGTTCGTTGTCTAGACGACGGCATTATCCGCAGCCCTCGTGATGGTGATATCGGTGCGATTTTCGGTATCGGTTTCCCGCCATTCCTAGGTGGTCCGTTCCGTTATATGGATCAAATCGGCATTAAGTCACTGGTTGAGATGATGAACGATTTCGCTAAGAAGTACGGTGATCGTTTCGCGCCATGTGATGGCCTACTGACACGTGCTGGATTGGGTGAGTCTTTCTACAAGTAACTCTCTAACTCATTGATTAAGAAGCCCGTATCAAGCAATTGATGCGGGCTTTTCTGTTTTATGAACGAGTGTGAAAGGAATGAGATTCCCGACTCAGTCGTTCCTCCTTCTCGGGAATGATGATTGAGAGATAAAAAGTAAGTTATTGCGTTGATTAGAAAGGTGGTCAAACACACGTCAATCAAAACTACCGTCATCTCCTAAAGCGACGAAGGAGCGTAATAGGAGATCTGCTTTTGGGCTGCATCCAATAAAAAAGGTTGATGCTTTCACATCAACCTTATGATTTTCATTCCAGCTTTATCAGCCTAGCTCAGTATCTTTCGGGCGTAACTGAAACTCATCAATAGAGCCAATTTTAACACCTGCTGACAGCTTCTCTTCCTCATTATGAGCATTACCGTGAGCATGCATAATCAGGCGATTTGCCGTGCGTGGTTTTAGCTGGCTAACCACAAAACGCATCATGTCTGAGCGAGTTAACCCCTTAAGGTCTTCCAATACGCGCTCTCTCTGGTTGAACTCAACATCCTTATTGCCTATCGCAACCCATAAGCGCTGAGCTCGCCCTCGCAAAGTCGTATCTGGTGTCGAAATCTGATTCCAGAGACCGCGCTTACTGCTGTGCCATTGATAGTCGTTAAGCTCCAACAGCACCATGTAAAAGGCATTGAGGAACTCATCTATTGAAGCTAACAAGTCAGCAGGGGCGGCATTCGGTGATTGCACATACAACACAATACCAGGGTGTCGGTTGAGCGGCATATTGCCAGTACCGACCATGTAACCTAGCTGCTGCTTGGTTCGTATCTCATGGAAGAAAGTGGCCGACATCAAATGGTTTGCCAATGAATACAGCGCGATATTTTTAGGTGAAATATCAGGGCATTGGTAATAAACCACAATTGCTGAATCATCTTGGTTACACACCACTTCACGTTGGAAGCTGCCGTTTTCACCGAGCATGATGAGCGGACGCAGTGATTCTTCGTAAGCCTGATCTTGAACACGCAGTGCATCTTTTAGCGTTTCAGCCATCTTGTGTGCATCGGCTTTTTTCCAGTCGCCATACACAAACATCTCAACATGAAGTTCCGCCAAGATTGCTTGAACAAAAGAGGAGAGCTCATCGACCTCTATCGTTTCTAGGGCTTCAATTAACACGGAATAAGGCGGGTTATTTGGTTGAAGTATCCCAGTCATTGCATTAAACAACTGCGAAATAGGGCGATCTTGCGACGCGTTGTTCCAGTTTCTGAGCAATTGATGCTTGATGGTTTCGAAGCGTGTTGGACTAAAGTCGCGTGCTTGGAAACGTTCAAGAATCATATTGAGCAGTTGTGGCTGTTTCTCGCTAAACCCGGACAGAGTGAGCGTTACACCGCCCTGATGGGTGTACATGTTGTAGCCCATTCCGGCGATTTCAGCCTGATACGTATCTTTTTCGAGTGAGTCTAAGAACATCTCTACGCACAAGCGTGTTTTAACGATATTTCTTGGGCTAGCAACTGAGTGCGGGCTATCGATAGCGACATACACCACACCTTTAGGAACTCGAAATTGATGGTCTTGCAGGTGCCACAGCTTAAAGCCGTCGAGCTCTTCTAACAGTTGTGGGAACTTAGCGTCACCTTCCAGTTCAGTCGGGTCTAGATCGTAGCAAATAAACGGGTTTTTGCTTGGGAGTTCAAACTGCCAACCGGGGTTAATGCACGTAAAGCATTGAACTTGTTCAGCGCTAAAAGGTGTGACCGAGTAGGGAGTAAAGTACCACTTCGCTTCCCTGTCATACTCGAATCCCTGAGCAACAATGGTCGCTCGCATGTTGTCTACGGTTAAGTAAGGCAGCAAAGAACGCTGTAATTCGTCATCGAAATGCGACATTTTGTAATCGCCATACACCACATCTTGCTCTTGGTAGTGCTGCATGTTGATGACGAGGTGGCTGACGACATCAAGCGGTCTTGCTGGCTCTTGAAAGCGGAAAGCAGACTCTAAAACGGCGCGTTTTTCTAGGTAGCGCCACTCTTCTATGCCTTGTTGTTCGACTAACTTGATGTACTGAAATATCGCTTGGATGATGTTATCGGTTTTGGTTAAACCTTCTATGGTCAATGAGCAACTGACTGTGAAATCACGGTAGTTACTGCCACTCGCGCCACCACCTGCAGAGAGAGATGTTATCCAGCCTTTCTCTTTGAGTTGCATCATCAAACTGCCTTCACCTTCGTAACCTAAAAGGTGGGCAAAGAACGACAAAGGCTTAACGCCGTAGTGTTCGTCCATGCTTGGCATCGGGAAGGTTAAGATCAGTTTGCGCACTTCTTTAATCGGCTCAACGCGGACTTGTACACCCGTACTTAACTCGCCGACAATCGGAACTTCAACCTTTTTGCCTTGTAGGTTGTGATTGGTGATTGAGCTAAAGCGATCCTCAACCCAGCTTTGCATCTCATCTAACGACTGATTGCCAGACAGTGTCAGTGTCATCAAGTCAGCAGAGTATTGTTGCTGGTGGAAAGCCAAGATCTCTTGTCGAATCGTCTCGCCGTTTCTGTCACCCAACGTATCGATATTACCGACAGAAAACTTCGAGAATGGGTGATTGTGATTCACCAGTTCTTTGGTAACTTGGTACAAGCGTCGTGAGTCGTCGTTGAGTTTCATCTTGTATTCGGAGTCAACGGCTTGGCGTTCTTTGTCTAACGCTTCTTCGTTGAAAAGGGGAGCGGTAAAAAATTGGCTGAAGCGATCGAGTGCGGTTTCAAAGGCATTCAATTCAACATCAAAAAAGAAGCAGGTGTGCTCTGTTCCTGTCCAAGCGTTGTTGCTACCGCCATGCTGGCTGATAAAACTTTGGAACTCTCCGACCTTTGGATACTTTTCAGTTCCCAAAAATAGCATATGCTCTAAGTAGTGAGCTAAACCCTCTCGGTCTGTAGGGTCATCAAAATGCCCCACATTGACGGCTAATGCGGCTGCTGCTTTTTGAGCATTTTGATCCTGAACTAACAGTACACGTAACCCGTTATTTAAGGTTATGTAGCGGTATTGATGTTCATCATTTGGGCTTAAGTGCACAGGAGCATCTCCAGAGAAGGTGGTTTTTAAATTATGTACCCGATGATTCGGCGTGCAAACCTTGTGATCATATTTTGGGATATGAAGTGCTTTTTGGCGATTTCTAAATCACTTTTATCGATTTTTATCAGTAATTTATTTTCTTTTAACAAGATTGTTAAGAAAGTCGAACTCTTTGGCAAGTGACTTGATATAATTATTTATATTGACTGCGGTTTCTCTGGATTGAGAGCCAAACCTAAGTAGCGTTTCGCTGATATATGGGATATATCGACTTTCGACATGTTACGAAGACAGGATTGAACATGAAAATATTCATTATGCGCCACGGTGAAGCAGAACATTTTGCCAACTCGGATGCAGAAAGAGCGTTGACCAAGCGCGGGAAAATGGCTTCTCTTGCCGTGGCACAAGCTGCAAATGAGCAGGGGATTAGTCAATTCGATAAAGTGCTGGTGAGCCCATATTTAAGGGCACAAGAAACGTGGTTAGAGATCTCTCAGGCGTTTTCTGGAAAGAAAGTAGAAACCTGTGATGATATTACGCCTTATGGAATGTCCGACGATGTGTTTGATTTGACCTTAGCAATGGCTGAAGTAGAAAAACTAGAGACCATTTTATTTGTTTCTCATTTACCTCTAGTTGGCTACCTAACTGCAGAGTTTGCAACAGGCATGGCGCCGCCTATGTTTCCCACTTCGGGCCTAGCGTGTATCGACTTCAACCTTGAGACACAAAAAGGTGAGTTGCTTTGGAACATCAATCCATAAGCTCGTTGAGCTCTGTTTGATGACAAAGTTGCAGACAATTAGAAAGGGCATCTCAATATGATTGGGATGCCCTTTGTTGTTTTTTGGTGAGAGAGAGTTTGTTAACCAGAATTACTTCTCAGGAACCGAAAGCAAGACTAACAGCGCGCCATTGCCGCCAAACTCTAACGGTGCTTGGTGGAAAGCCATCACGTCTGGGTGCTGTGCTAACCACAAAGGCACCTTCTGTTTAAGGATGTGTTTACCGATACCGTGTTGAACACAGGCACACGCCACGCTCTCTTTCACGCAGTGCGCAATCATCGCGCCAAGCTCACGTTTGGCTTCTTGTTGAGTCATACCATGCATATCGAGATACACGTCAGGCACGTAGACACCACGACGGAGGCGCTTGACCTCATATTTAGAGACATCATCACGCGCATAACGCGTCGGACCGTCTTCGCTAAGATGCGGAATGAACTCATCCGAGAAATAAAACTCGCTATCACTGGCTTGTCTTGCCGTTCGAGTAATTTCTTTTTGCTTGGCATTTCTTTTTGGCTGCTGGACTATGGTATCCTGTTGCAACTTTTTAACGCCCTTTACTGCATCGTTGAACAGGGCGAAATCGTCATCGAAGTCGGTGTCTTTTTTGCTCATCAGGTTATGAATTCTAATTAGAAACGTAATTAGCAGTATTGTAGCGCTTTTCGGAGACAATTTTGGATAAGATTTTTGTAGAAGAAGCGGTATCAGAACTACACACGCTTCAAGATGTGATTCGTTGGACTGTTAGCCGCTTTAACGCAGCGGGCCTATTTTATGGTCACGGCACTGATAACGCGTGGGATGAGGCAGTACAACTTATCTTACCTACTCTTTATCTGCCGATTGATGTTCCTTCGCATGTGATGAACTCTCGTCTAACGAGCAGCGAACGTCTACGTATTGTTGAGCGCGTAATCAAGCGTATTAATGATCGTACACCAACGGCTTACCTAACCAACAAAGCTTGGTTCTGTGGTCTTGAGTTCTTCGTTGATGAGCGCGTTCTTGTGCCTCGTTCTCCAATTGGTGAGCTGATCGAAGCTCAATTCCAACCTTGGTTAACTGAAGAGCCAACTCGCATCATGGATATGTGTACGGGTAGTGGTTGTATCGCTATTGCTTGTGCTCACGCATTCCCAGACGCTGAAGTAGATGCGATTGATATCTCTACTGACGCATTGCAAGTTGCAGAGCAGAACGTTCAAGATCACGGCATGGAGCAGCAAGTGTTCCCAATCCGTTCAGATCTTTTCCGTGATTTGCCAAAAGAGAAATACAACCTGATCGTATCTAACCCACCTTACGTGGACGAAGAAGATATGAACAGCCTGCCAGATGAGTTTACTCACGAGCCAGAACTTGGCCTAGCAGCGGGTACAGACGGTCTGAAATTGGTTCGTCGCATCTTAGCTAATGCACCAGACTACCTAACTGACGACGGTATTCTTATCTGTGAAGTTGGTAACTCAATGGTTCATATGATGGATCAGTACCCAGAGATTCCATTCACTTGGATTGAATTCTCTAACGGTGGTCATGGCGTATTCATGATCACTCGTGAGCAGCTTGTTGCTTGCGCTGATGAGTTCTCTATCTACAAAGACTAGGTTTCAATTATTAGGTTAGTGCCCCTATCTTAGGGCTGTAAGCTTAGAACCTGACATCTAGTAAGACGTTCGATTTGAAACGTTTTTATTTAAACGCCATGCAGCAATGCATGGCGTTTTTTATTGCCTAGATTAAAGATGTTTGCATTTATATCGAAGACGTTAAGCGCAATATTTAGTTGATTAATATGAGGGCTTATTACATATTGGTGTTTAATATTTAGTCGTTTTAGTGAGTTAAGGAGGATTCACGATGAGCTTTGATACATGGATTTATTATTTATTAGCGGTGCTAATTTTAACGGCATCACCAGGCCCAAGTTCTTTATTGTGCATGACCAAAGGTGTGCAATCTGGCTTTAAATTATCGATATTTACTGCCTTGGGGAGCTTAACTGCGATTACTGGTATTTTAACTTTATCGTTTACCGGGCTAGGGGTAATTATTGCTTCGTCTGAAGTGGTATTTAATGTCATAAAATGGACTGGTGCAGCTTATCTGATCTTCCTCGGTTGGAAGTCTCTGCGCTCTAGCCAACAAGATTATGACAAGTTATCGGATCAACAAGGCGGTGCTCAATCTGTCAAAGAAAGCGCTGCGCAGCATTACTTAAGTGGCTTTATTGTTGGCGCGAGTAACCCCAAAGCTATCTTGTTTTTTACTGCACTTTTCCCACAGTTTATTGATCCCTCAATTGCGCTATTACCACAGTTTACCGTGTTTGCTTTTACCTTCGCAGTGATGGAATTGTCTTGGTTATTGGTGTATGCCTACTTGGGGGCGAAGTCGTCAAATTGGTTGTTTGCGAAAGGTCGAGCCAAGGTCTTTAATCGTGTCACTGGAGGTGTCTTTATTGGGGCTGGCGCACTGCTTTCGACGACCAGTCGAGCATAACTTTCTGTTTTATCAGAGAGGTGAATGGTTACAGAATATTCTTGATGCTGTCATAAAAGGTTAATATTAATGTGCTTGCTGCTTTTGGCGAAAAGCCGATATATTGTAGTTACACCATCACGTTCTCAAGGAGAGACATATGCAGCATCAAGAAATGATTCAACACAGTAACTTTGGCGTAATCAGTCGTACTTGGATTTTCTCTACCCTTTCTCTAGTGGGTATTCTTGCTCTAATGTAGTCAGCTTCATGGCTCTATAGTTTTAGTTTTTATTATGAAATCACTTGTTAAAAAGTCTTCAAAGTCAGAACTCTTTCTCTTATAAATGTGGCTTTTCTCATCAGGCTAGCCACTTAACTTTTTCTTAGTCATCTTCTTCTAGCAAGCATCCCCCAGTAATTTACTCCTAGTCACCACTTTCTTCTTGTGGAATGGTTTATCACCTTACCTCTATAAACAAGCGCCATCGCACTTCTGAAGTTGTTACGAAACTGTGATAATCTTAAGTTATCTTTTATCTACAGTGTATCTCTCATGTCTGTCTGGGATTCTATTTCATTTAACAATCGATTTACTGCATTACCTCGACTGTTCTATACCCCAATTCAACCTACACCGCTCAGCAATGTCCAATGGCTCGCATGGAATCATAAGCTTGCGGATGAACTCGGTTTTTTGTCATTTGATGATGCTTCCGAGGAATTGCTTGAAACGTTATCTGGCAATGTTGAACCTGAGCAGTTTTCGCCTGTAGCAATGAAATACGCAGGCCACCAGTTTGGTTCTTATAACCCGGATTTAGGTGATGGAAGAGGGCTGTTATTAGCTCAAATTGTCGCGAAAAGTGGCGAAACGTTCGATTTACACCTTAAAGGTGCCGGTAAAACGCCCTATTCACGTATGGGCGATGGACGCGCTGTTATTCGATCAACCGTTCGTGAGTACTTATGTAGCGAAGCGATGGCAGGGCTCAATATCCCAACCACTCGCGCGTTGGCTATGATGACCAGCGACACACCGGTATATCGAGAGAAGCAAGAGTGGGGCGCATTGTTGGTGCGTGCTGCCGAATCACACATCCGTTTCGGTCACTTTGAACATCTGTTTTATACCAATCAGTTGGCTGAGCATAAGTTGCTGGCCGATAAAGTCATTGAATGGCACTTCCCTGAGTGTCTCGATGAAGAGAAACCCTACGCTGCTATGTTTAATCAGATTGTTGACCGTACCGCGGAGATGATTGCGTTGTGGCAAGCGAATGGTTTTGCTCATGGCGTGATGAACACCGATAACATGTCGATCATCGGGCAAACTTTCGATTATGGCCCGTTCGCGTTTCTTGATGAATATGACCCAAGATTGATCTGTAATCACTCGGATTACCAAGGTCGTTATGCTTTTAACCAGCAGCCAAGAATAGGGCTTTGGAACCTGTCGGCACTGGCTCACTCACTTTCTCCGCTGGTGGATAAGGCCGACTTAGAGGCGGCTTTAGAGCAGTACGAACCGCAAATGAACGGTTACTTTAGTCAGATGATGCGTCGTAAGTTGGGGCTACTTTCGAAACAAGAAGGCGACAGTCGTTTGTTTGAATCTATGTTCGAGCTGATGTCGCAAAACAAAGTCGACTACCCAAGGTTCTTTAGAACGCTATCGAACCTAGACACCTTGTCGCCACAAGAAGTGATTGATCTGATAATTGATCGAGAGGCAGCAAAACTGTGGGTAGATAACTACTTACAACGCTGCGAATTGGAAGATAGCTCAGTGGTCGAGCGCTGCGAAAATATGAGACAGGTAAACCCGAAATACATCCTCAGAAACTACCTAGCTCAGCTAGCGATAGACAAAGCAGAGCGCGGTGATAGCAGCGATATTGACGCTTTGATGGTGGTACTGGCAGACCCTTATGCGGAACACCCGGATTATGAATACCTTGCGGCTCTACCTCCTGAGTGGGGTAAAGCCATGGAGATCAGCTGCTCTTCATAACCAACCAATAGCGGATTAAGCCCTAAAGATTCAGATAGAGGTCACTAAGTTGTGATCTTTATCTGTTTGTTCTTCTAACTTTACAAACATGTCAATAATCAAACAATCGGCCAGCCTATACACTATGTGAATAAGTTGTAAATTTAATAGGTTTGGGCGATGCCAACAAATACTCGAATTCTCGTGGTGGATGATGATCAAGAAATCCGCGAGCTGCTGGAAGAGTACCTCACAAAATCTGGTTTCGATGTTTCTTCTGTGGGAGATGGTGTTGAACTAGAAGCTCATCTGCAAAACCAAGGTTATCCAGATCTGATTCTGCTTGATGTGATGCTACCCGGTGACGATGGTTTTACCTTGTGTCAACGCGTCCGTAAGCAATCGAATGTGCCTATCATCATGCTGACTGCCGTATCGGATGAAACCGACCAAATTATCGGCTTAGAAATTGGTGCTGATGATTACATTGCCAAGCCGTTTAGCCCTCGTCAGTTAATGGCGCGTATCAAAGCGTTGTTGCGCCGCGTTCAAGTGGTGGATGACAAGACAAGTGATGCATTGCCAAAACAGATTGTTTTTGGTGATTGGACGCTTGATACGTTAGCGCATCGAATTTCCCACAATGAAAACTCGGAAGAGATGGATTTGTCGGGCAGTGATTTTTCTCTGTTGATGTTGTTCTTAACTCGCCCTAACGAAGTTCTCGACCGTGACACTATCTCATTCGCGACCAGAGGCCGCGAAGCGTTGCCTTTTGAACGTGGCATCGACGTGCAGCTTAGTCGCCTGAGAAGCCGATTGGGCGACAGCGGCAAATATCCTCATTACATCAAAACCATGCGCGGCAATGGCTATATTCTCGCTGTGCCTGTTCAGTATGAGCACTGATAATCAAGTGCTGTCAATGAACACCTTGCCAATGAAGTATTTCCTATGAACTGGATGAGTCGATTAAAACCCAACTCCTTGGTCGCAAGAACATTGCTACTGACCTTGTTAGCCGTGGTGATTGCTCAGGGTATCGCAACGTCTATTTGGTATAGCGAATCCAAACACAAAGAGTTGGAAGGGATTCGTTCTGCCTCCGAAAGCATGGCCAATATGTTTGCCTCGACGGTGACTTTCTTTCAGTCTCTACCCGTCAAATATCGTCATATCGTATTAGATCAGATCCGCAATATGGGCGGTACGCGCTTTTTCGTCTCTTTCAATAAAGAGGCGTTGATTGTCGAACCGATCCCTGATACCCGCTTAAAAACCGCATCGATAGAAGCTATAGAGAGTGTCTTGAGTAGCAAGCTTAATAAGGTGGAGTCAGTTCGTGTCGATTTCTCTCGCCCAGAACATCTTCGCTTGCTTAAAAATGATATCTACTTGAGCGATCTCCCGCGATCGTGGGCCCATCATACCTTAACCTTAGAACCTCTTAACCCTCCTATTCTGGTTGTTCAGATAGAATTAGCCAGTCATGAATGGGTGTATATCGCCGCGTTGTTGCCTGCGCCTTACGTCAAACTCGACGATACGATTCTCGGCAGAGAACAGGTGATCTTCTTAGTTTCCTCGACCCTCATTCTTTTGGTTTTGACTTACTTGATGATTCGTCGGCAAGTACGCCCTCTTAAAAAATTAGCAAGAGCGGCCAATGAGATGAGTATGGATATTCAGCAGCCGCCACTTAACGAAGAGGGGGCTACTGAGCTGGTGACGGCGACCCGAGCGTTTAATCGAATGCAGCAACGGATTCGTCGCTATGTTGCCGACCGTGAGCACCTTTTCTCTGCAATCTCACATGATTTAAAGACACCAATAACACGGCTTAGATTGCGTGCAGAGTTGTTGGAGAGTGAAGTAAAGAAAGACAAATTCAACAAAGATCTCGATGAGCTTGAGATGATGGTTAAAGGTGCTTTGCAAGCGGTAAGAGACACCGATCTACACGAGAATAATGCCATTATTGACCTCAACGAAATGGTACTTGCAGTGATTGAATCTCATAACCAGTATCAGACAAAGGTTGAGTTCGAGCCGGTCGTCATTGAGCCATTGGTCGCTAAACCACTGGCGATAAAGCGTGTACTCACCAACTTAATCGACAACGCGGTTAAGTATGGTTCCTCAGCAGTTGTTGAAATCAGCGGTGATGATCTTTGGGTGGTCGTGACCATTCAAGACCGTGGTCTCGGTATTCCAGAAGACAAGCTAGAGTTAGTTTTCGAACCTTACTTTAGGTTAGCAACGGACGACCAAGGACACGGACTTGGCCTCGGGATCTGCCGAAATATCCTGCATGGACACGGCGGAGATCTCATTATTCGTAACTCCCCTCAAGGCGGCTTAGAAGCTAAAGTCTATATTCCACGCGGCCTAGAAGTTTAATGTAACAATTGTGTTACATTGAGCTTACCTTTTGTTTCAATCTTACAAATCAGAATAAGTAGACTCTGTATTGAACCGGACGTCGAGTCCGCTAAAACATGGAAGATAATAATGAAAATCAATAAAACCCTACTTACTCTATCTCTTCTTGCTGCCTCAACATTTTCTCTAGCTGGTGAAGTGGAAGTGCTTCACTGGTGGACTGCCGGTGGCGAAGCGAAATCCGCAGCTGTACTGAAAGAGATGATTGAAGAACAAGGCCATACTTGGAAAGATTTCGCTGTTGCTGGTGGCGGCGGTGAAAGTGCGATGACTGTTTTGAAAACTCGAGCAGTGTCGGGCAATCCTCCATCTGCGGCGCAGATTAAAGGTCATGATATTCAAGAGTGGGGTGGTTTAGGTTTTCTAACGTCTCTCGATGCAACTGCGAAACAAGAAAAATGGGATGAGCTACTGCCAGAAGTGGTCACTAAAGTGATGAAGTGGGATGGCGAATATGTCGCAGTTCCTGTCAACGTTCACCGTGTTAACTGGCTTTGGGCGAACCCTGTTGTTTTAGAAAAATCAGGCGTGACGGTTCCAACTACGTTAGATGAGTTCTTTGTTGCCGCAGACAAGATTAAAGCGGCTGGCTTCATTCCACTGGCTCACGGTGGTCAACCTTGGCAAGACGCGACGGTATTCGAAGCGGTGGCACTTGATGTGC
The DNA here is from genome assembly GCF_001691235.1 of Vibrio sp. ZF57. NCBI lineage: Bacteria > Pseudomonadati > Pseudomonadota > Gammaproteobacteria > Vibrionales > Vibrionaceae > Vibrio > Vibrio sp. ZF57. The sequence continues at coordinate 65,708 of NZ_MAKD01000012.1, forward strand.
TAGGCAGTGAAGACTACAACAAAGCGTTCGTTGACTTGGATATGGACGTGTTGTCTGGTGACAAAATGGTGGAAGTATTCACCAAGTTCAAAAAGATGCGTGATTACATCGACAGCAACTCTCCGGGTCGTGATTGGAACGTAGCAACTTCGATGGTTATCAATGGCGAAGCGGCAATGCAGATCATGGGTGACTGGGCTAAAGGTGAATTTACTGCGGCAGGCAAAGTACCGGGTAAAGATTACATCTGTGCACCAGCACCGGGCACTGATGGCCAATTCACTTTCAACATCGATAGCTTTGCGTTCTTTGAGCTGAGTGACAAAGAGAACCAAAAAGCGCAGCAAGACCTAGCGAAAACCATTCTTACCAAAGATTTCCAAGAAGTCTTCAACCTTAACAAGGGTTCTATCCCTGTACGTCTAGATATGGACATGTCTAAGTTCGACCAATGTGCGTTGGATTCAATGGCAACCTTCAAAGCGAGTGCGAAATCTGGCGATCTTGTTCCGAGTATGGCTCACGGCCTAGCGACAACAAGCTACGCTCAAGGCGCGATTTACGACGTGGTAACCAACTTCTTCAACGAAAAAGGTGCCGATCCAAAACAAGCGGCGGCTAAGTTAGCGAAAGCTGTGAAAGCGGCTATCTAATATAACTTGATAAGCGACACACAACGCACGTGAGTGACGGGTTGTGTTGCTTTACCAAACCCCCAGGGTGGGTAGGCTCGTAGGGAGCCTATCTACTCTTCACTCCCAATTCTGATATGCGTAATGCTGATGTGGTGCCGAAAGGTAAGCCATTGGCTCGATTGTGCAACAAGGATAAGTTATGGAGCATGTTTTGACTGAGTCGACTCCAAAACCCACAAGGAGCCAGCCTGCGCCCAAGCCTAGCTTTGCTGACAGGTTGCAACATTGGTTACCCAAGATTGTACTGGCGCCGACCGCGTTAGTGACCGTGGTGTGTATCTACGGCTATATATTCTGGACGGCGGCGCTGTCGTTTACGAATTCTCGATTTTTACCGAGCTTCAACTTTGTTGGTTTAGCTCAATATGAAAAGCTGATGGACAACGATCGCTGGATCACCTCAATCACCAACCTCGGTGTGTTTGGTTTTCTGTTCATGGCGATTGCTATCTTGTTGGGTGTGGGTTTGGCGGTATTGCTTGACCAGAACATCCGTCAAGAAGGCGCGATTCGTACCATTTATTTATACCCAATGGCCTTGTCATTCATCGTGACGGGTACCGCTTGGAAATGGATTCTCAATCCGGGTCTTGGCATTGAAAAACTGATGCAAGATTGGGGCTTTACCGACTTCAAATTCGATTGGTTAGTCGACTCTGAAATGTCGGTCTATACCTTGGTTATCGCAGCACTTTGGCAGTCGTCAGGCTTCGTGATGGCGATGTTCTTAGCCGGCCTTCGTGGCATTGATTCTTCAATCATCAAAGCCGCTCAAATTGATGGGGCAAGCTTACCCACTATTTATCTGAAAATCATTCTACCTTGCTTGCGCCCTGTGGTTTTCAGCGCGGTGATCATCACCTCACACATTGCGATTAAGAGTTTCGACCTTGTGACCGCGATGACAGCGGGTGGCCCAGGTTATTCATCGGATCTTCCTGCGCTATTCATGTACGCACACTCATTTACGCGTGGACAAATCGGCCTTGGTGCTGCCAGTGCCATGATGATGCTTGCTGGTATCTTAGCGATTCTCGTGCCTTATCTTTACTCTGAACTTAGGGAGAAAAAGTCATGATGAATAATATCAATTTTGCTCGAATCTTTATTTATTCAGCACTGCTTTTCTTCTGCTTGGTGTATCTAATGCCATTGTTTGTCATGGCGCTGACCTCATTCAAAACTCTGCCAGACATCAAGGCAGGTAACTTGATGAGCTTACCGAAAGAGTGGGTGTTTGATGCTTGGTATAAAGCGTGGGACACCGCCTGTACGGGCGTGAAATGTGAAGGCATCAAAGGCTACTTCTGGAACTCGTTCCAAATGGTGATTCCTGCGGTTGCGATTTCAACATTGCTCGGTGCATTCAATGGTTATGTAGTGACGAAATGGCAATTCCGAGGCTCGAATCTGTTCTTCAGCTTACTGTTGTTTGGTTGCTTCATTCCGTTCCAAGTGGTGCTACTACCAATGGCAACCATGCTCGGCAAGATGGGGCTAGCGAACACAACCATCGGCTTGGTGATTGTGCACGTTATCTACGGCATGGCGTTTACAACTCTGTTTTTCCGTAACTTCTACATCTCGATTCCGGATGAATTGATCAAAGCAGCAAAACTGGATGGTGCAGGCTTCTTTACCATTTTCTTCAAGATCTTATTACCGATCTCTACGCCTATCATCATGGTGACGGTGATCTGGCAGTTCACCGCAATCTGGAACGATTTCTTGTTCGGGGTGGTGTATTCCGGCTCAGAGACTCAGCCAATCACCGTAGCATTAAATAACTTAGTCAACACCAGCACGGGCGTTAAAGAATACAACGTTGATATGGCTGCCGCGATCATCGCCGCGCTGCCAACGCTGTTGGTGTATGTCTTCGCAGGAAAATATTTTGTTCGTGGCCTAACGGCAGGATCAGTAAAAGGATAATTACCCATGGCAACATTAGATTTAAAACAGATCCGTAAAACCTATCGCAACGCGGACAACGAAACGTTAAAGGGCATCGACATCAGTATCGATTCGGGGGAGTTCTTGATACTTGTCGGCCCTTCGGGGTGTGGAAAATCCACCCTAATGAACACCATTGCTGGGCTAGAAAATATTAGCTCGGGTGAAATCGTGATTGATGGTGTTGACGTGGCCCAGGTTGAACCTAAAGACCGCGACATCGCGATGGTATTCCAGTCGTACGCACTTTACCCAAACATGACGGTACGCGGCAATATCGCCTTCGGCTTGAAGATCCGCAAGATGCCACAAGACGAAATCGACGCAGAAGTGAATCGCGTCGCTGAAATGCTACAAATCGAACAACTGCTTGATCGTAAACCATCGCAGCTATCTGGTGGTCAGCGTCAACGTGTCGCTATGGGGCGCGCTTTGGCGCGTCGTCCTAAGCTGTATCTGTTCGATGAGCCGCTTTCTAACTTGGATGCCAAGCTACGTGTCGAGATGCGACACCAGATCAAACGTCTGCACCAAAAGCTGAACACCACCATTGTCTACGTGACCCATGACCAAATCGAGGCGATGACCTTGGCTGACCGTATTGCGGTGATGAAAGATGGTGAACTGCAGCAACTCGGTACGCCGCAAGAGATCTACACCAAGCCAAATAACATGTTCGTGGCGGGCTTTATGGGTTCACCATCTATGAACTTCATTAAGACCATGGTGGATTTGGATGATGAGCAGAATCCGATCATCAAAGTAACGGGTACAGCTGAGCAAGAGCACCACATTCGATTACCACAAAGCATGCGTGAGCAAGATGGCAAAGAAGTGGTGATTGGCCTGCGCCCTGAACATATTACCGAGCAGGAAAGTGAAGATGTGTCGGCAACGACCAAGCTAGACTTGCAGTTAGAAGTGCTAGAACCAACAGGGCCAGATACGATTGCGATGGTGAAAGTGAACGACCAAGAAGTGGCATGTCGCTTGTCGCCAGAATTTGAAGTGTCAGTTGGGCAAATGGCGCCGCTGCATTTTGACTTATCAAAGGCGGTATTCTTTGATGCTCAGACTGAAGCGAGAATTGATTTTTAGTTTTTGAGACAGTAGCTCAATGAGAGTCTAAGCTTAAGCAAAGGCAGTATCACTAATTACTAATAAGTAACGTGATGCTGTCTTTTTTGTTGTTTTAGCCTGTTTTATTTCCTCACGAAAACAGAGGGATAAACGAGATAAATGGATTAACTGCAATAATATCGCCAAATAGCCTCCGTTAGCTCTATAAAGCTGACCGAGAACAGCGTAGGATCGCGCTACTTTAGACCAAATACTAGGTTGCACATTAGTGCATAAACAGAAGAATACATGAAACTAACAGCAAAACCCTCAGCTAGTAACGCTTTACTTATTTCTATTACGGCACCGGACTTCAAAGGTGACGAAGCAAAAGAGTCTCTTGCCGAACTTGCTCGCTTAGTAACAACCCTAGGGTTTAAAGTGGTCGGTACACAATCACAGCACCACAGTTCAACACAACGACAAAACGTGTTGGGCGCAGGTAAGCTTGCAGAAATTGCACACCTCACCGGTTACCAAGGTTCGATTGAAGAAGCAGAAGATGAAGATTTTATCGATGAATCTTTTGATTTTCGCGCTAGTATCGATGAATTAGATTTTGATGATCTTCCATCTGAAGATGTGGAGTTTGGTACTGCTGACGTAGTGGTATTCGACTGTGATTTGAGCCCATCTCAACTGCGTAATGTAGAAGCGCACTTGGGTGTCGAGGTATTTGACCGTACTGGTATCATCATCGAGATCTTTAGCCGCCATGCTCGTACTCGTACCGCACGTCTGCAAGTTGAAATCGCTCGCCTAAACTACTTAGTGCCTCGACTGCGTGAAACAGCCGACGGTGATAAAGAGCGTCAAATGGGTCAGGGTGCTGGTGAAACTTCATTAGAGCTAGACCGCCGTAAAGTACGTGACCAAATTGCTGCGCTTAAACGTGAGCTGGTTAGCGTACAGGACGAAATGAAGAACCGACGCACTCAGCGTTCGGAGCTTTTCACTGTTGCTCTGGTTGGCTACACCAACGCGGGTAAATCTTCGATGATGCGCGCTATGACCGCAACCGAAGTGAGCGGTGAAGATAAGCTATTCGCGACCTTAGATACCACGGTTCGTGCACTTCAGCCGATCACTCAGCCGCGTATCTTAGTGTCAGATACGGTGGGTTTCATCAAGAAACTGCCACACGATCTGGTTGCTTCATTCCACTCAACACTAGCAGAAGCGCATGATGCTTCATTACTGCTTTATGTGGTTGATGCTTCTGATGTTTCATTCCGCGCACAGCTTGATGTGGTACACGAAGTATTAGCGCAAGTGGGCGTTGAAGGCAGCGAAAAACTATTGGTACTGAACAAGTGCGATAGATTGAGCGAAGAAGAACAGTTAGAGCTGATTGAAGAATTCCCAGATGCAATGCTGACCTCGACTCGTGACCCGCTCGATATCACCAAGCTGCACAAGTACATTGTGGGTGTGGCTGAACAAGGCATGATCGAAGAAGAGATCACGATTCCTTATTCTGGACAAGGCATTATCGGTGAGATTCGCTCAAACATGAGTGTGGTGAAGGAAGAATACGACTACGAATGCATCAAGCTTACTGTACGCTCAAGTGCAATTGATTTAGCGCGCTTGAAAAAGCGTATGCAGAAGTCTTAATTTTGTAGCGAGCCTGGCAAGAACAACCAAAAGAAAAGCGACCCGATAAGGTCGCTTTTTTGTTTCCTGTCGCTGAGTAATTAGTTACTCGTCAACCAGTCCATTTAGGTCATTTACGCCATTCTTTGAGTTGGCTTCCATCGTGCTAGTTCTGGATCAAGCTTGATGCCTTGCGAAGTCAGCAGGTTAACACGTGCTAAGTAAGCCGCACCGTGCATCAGGTGCTTAGCAAGGTCGACCGCATTACGCTGCTGGTAATCATCTAGGTAGCTGTCTTTTGCCCACGCGTTGAATGCGCCAAGTGCAGGGCCAGCCCATACTTGATAATCCATTTCACGACCTTGTTCGCCCGTGTTTGACCAGCGGCTAGAAAGCCCCAAGTACCAGCGGAAAATCAACGCCATTTTACGCTTCGGGTTGCCTTCAGCGCGTTCGATCTGTTTAGGGTCGCGCTCGTTAAAGTGAGCAACAGTACCTGCCCAGATGTCATCCAATGTTGAACGGAATACCTGCTTCTCTAGCTTTTGACGTTCTTCAACTGGAATCGCTTCAATGGAGTCGTAGCGTGTGTAGATCTCGTAAAGCTTGTTTGCACGCATTGGGAACAAGGTACCGCGCTTAACCACTTGCAGCTTCACGCCCATTTCGAACATGTCTGCTGCCGGAGCCATAGTCACGTCAGCCATTTCAGTTGTCGAAAGCAGCTTACGTGTGTGTTCGCTCGCGCCAGCTTCAACACAGGCTTGGTTAATAGAACCAGTAACAATGTATGCCGCGCCCATGTTAAACGTCGCTAGAGCAGCGTCAGGCGTGCCTACGCCACCACCACAGCCAACACGCAGCGGTGTTTTGAACTGGTACTGTGCTTGGATTTGCTCTTTCAGTGCAAGAATCGTTGGTAGTAGGGTAACCAGTGGACGATTGTCGGTGTGACCACCAGAATCGGCTTCTGCAGTAATGTCATCAGCCATAGGAACCAGCTGTGCTAGCTCCATTTGTTCTGCTGTGATTCGACCTTCATCAACCAAAGCTTGCAGCATTTTCACAGGAGCAGGTTGCATGAACTTGCTTGCGACTTCAGTACGGCTCACTTTTGCGATGACTTTGTTGCCGATCTGGATTTCACCTTGTGCATCACGGCTAAGGCCAGCAGCACGATAGTGAACAATTTGCGGTGTTAAACCTAAGAAGGCAGAAGCCTCAACCGTTTTCACTTTGTGCTTCAAAAACAGCTCTACACTGCCGCGCTCTAGTGCAGGTTCACTTGGGCTGTGAATCAGGTTAAACGCGTAAGGGCCGTTTGGTAGCGCTGCTTGAATACGGTTGATCGCTTGCTCAACGCGAGACGGGATTAAGCCTGCCGCGCCAAATGAACAAAGAATGCCTGCCTGACCAAGCGCAATTACAAGCTCTTCAGATGAGATGCCGTTGGCCATTGCGCCTGCGTAGTACGCGTATTTTACGCCATGACAGCGACGAAACTCTTCGTCGCCCAAGCTTTGTGTACCGAGTGCAGGAGCAAATGCGCTAACAGGTTGGCTGTTCGCTGCACTTGCTGAATCACCCGATGTAATTTCAGCTTGTTGGCTGACGCCTAAGCCTTTTTCTGGGTGGTTCACGACGTAACAAGCAAGGCTTAAGTCTTTCAATATTGTCGACATTGCTGCGTTATCAAAGCGAGTTGTGCTCTCTTCGATCTGCCAAGGCCACGGAGATAGCTTTTCGTTATTGATAGTAGTTTGAGTTGTCATACTAAATTCTTTCCTAATTCTCTGTCTCTAATGGCGGCTTAAGCTTTATTGATACCAGAAGCTTTATCGGTAGCAGGGGCTTCTTCGATACAAATTGCGATGTCTTTCACTTCGTAAATACGCAGACCATCTTTGCTCAGGTTTGCGTCGCCAACGATGATGCGTTTGCCGTCTTCGTCTTTAATCGCAGTGATATGTACATCCAGAGACATTTGCTTGTTTAGAGGGTTAATCTGACCACGATATTTCCATTTCACTTCAGACTGGATTTGACCAAACTTCGGATTACGGAAGCCAGCGCCAAGGTCTTTGTTTAGCGCATAGGTTTGCATCAGTTCGATGATCGCTTCGACACCTAGAGAGCCTGGCATTACCGGATCTTGGTGGAAGTGAAACTGGAAGAACCAATCGCTTGGGTCAATCGTACGCTCAGCGTATAGGTAACCCAGACCGTCTTTACCACCATCGCTGGTGATCTGCACCGTATCGATAAAGTTCAAACGACCGCCAGCCAATTTGTAGTGCTCTTGCACTTGGCCAGTAGCCGAAACGGGTGCATTGAAGTAACGCGTCGTTTTGTCTAACAGATTGATGTTTACATCCGGTGTGCGATTGTTATCAACGTGCCAAGGGTGGGTCACCTTACCGTTGTCCAAACCAAGTTGGTCTTTCAGTGCTGCACCTTTGAAGTAACCAAATACCGCTGTACCTTGGTAGAAAGGCACGCCGTCAGTACTCAGTTCGAAGCTGAAGCTCTGTACGATGTTGGTGCCCATCATTACGGTTGAAAGCAGACGAGAATCGTTGGTGATCGTTTTGCCACGTAAGTCGACGTTACGCAGCATTTTGCCGCTGCCGTCTAGGTTACGGAAAAACAGTTCTTCACTTGGGAAGCCCAATGTTGTTCCCATGTAGCCAGAGATAAAGCCGTTTGGCTGCAGTGAAATCTCCATCAATACCGAGTAAGGCATTAGGGTCTGGTGGCTGTTTTCATCAAAGTACCATGCGTTTTCTGGCACTTCGTACTCTGCGATACACGATGAAGGCTTCTTGAAGTCGCCACGCTTACCGTCGATCTCAACAACACGAGTAGTTAGCTGTAGGTCGCCACACGGAGTACGTGGTGGGATCATGCCACGGTAGATAGAGAAATCAGGACCGAAACATTTCTCGATATCGCCCGTTGCGAATTCGAACATGTGATAAGGCGTGAACGGAACCGTATCGGGTGTGCGATTTGGGTAATCTGGAGTTACCGGAGCTTCAACGTGTTGAAGAGGAACCACACCTTTATTTGGCGCTGTTGCTAGGTCTTCAATTTGCGCCATCAGTGGTGCATTCGCTGAAGCCTGTTGGTTCACTGCTGGTGTATGGCCTAAGCTTTTATGGTCCAAGCTTTCGATAACAGGGGTCGTGACAGCTGTTTCTAAAGAAGGCAGATAACGAGTACATTCGTCGTCTTCTTTGATCATCACACCCAAGTTTTGGAAATCAACGATCACTTTGCCGTTCAGCAAAATATCGATGTTAGCTTTTGCGTATGGGCGAGGGCTTAGACCAATCTCAGTCACTTCCATGCGGTACGTCAGCTCTGCCGATTGTGGTAGCACCTGTCCACGACAGCGTACTTGTTGAGGGGCATTTTCAAGCGGTTGGAAACGACCATTTTGAACAAGCGTGTGCATGCCAAGGTGCATCATGAAGAACTGAAGCAGTTGACCACAACCTTCTGCCATCAAAGAGCCAGCCATTACTGAGTCATCTTTGAAGTGACAAGGGAAGTACCAGTGTTCAGGCTCTAGCTGTTTGTGACCTTCAATCAGACCAAGTCCCCATGTGCCGCCTTGCGGTTCAACACGGCTAACTTTTTCGATCATCATGAACTTCTCTGAGCTGAAGCATAGTGAAGGCTGGTGGCGATTAGATTGGTGAGTTGGGCCAAAACACTCTGCGATGTTGGCAGTCAGTAGGTGGCGCAGTTCTTGGTGGTTAAACTGCGTTTTAGGGCAATGTAACATAGGGTCAAAGCGTTGCTTAGTCGCAAGCTTACGCGCCTTGATTTCATCTTCAGTGTGAATCACACCTTTGCCGTCAGCTAGCTCTTCATCAGTGAAGAAGCCCGCACAGCCGTTATCCATTTTCAGGATCATCTTGTCGCCAACGAAACATTCGTATGAGAAGAAGAACAGCAGCGTGTCGCCATTGCGAGCATAGCTGTTGATTGAGATATCGTAACGCAGTGTATCGCCACCACGAGGCAAGTCGCCAAGGAAGGTCAGCGTACAATCTAACAAGCGGTAAACACGCTCGCCTTTGTTTTCAAAATCGATACCTAGGTAGCTGATCAGCATTAGGTCACACTGACCAGATTCTACCGCTACAGCCCAAGGGATCTGACCATCAACAAGATACGGCGCATCAACAGGGATGTCGTATTCGGTGGTCATTGTGCTTGGCTTGTACTCGTTAACGGTCGCATTGAGCTTAGTCACACGAGATACCAATAGGTAGTCGGTGGTTGGCAAGCGAACGCGGCGCGAGTAGCTATCGATGATCGCGTAATCAGGACCAAATACGTTGGCGATATCGCCTTCAGCGTATTCAACCAGATCATCGTAATCCCAGATACATGGCTTACGGATAGGTTTTACTGGCGCTGGTGTCGCAAGTGCGTTTACTGGCGCTGACTGAACCTGAGCTGGTTGAGCTTGCACAGGCTGAGTTGATGTTTCGGCTGAGCTATCTAAACCAGACGTAATTGCGTTTAACTGTGCTTTTAATAGCGCATCAGCCATCTGCATGCCTTGGGCTCGAGTGTGCAGGAATGCTTTGTGTACCTGTTGAGCTGCTTGCTGATTTTGAGCAAAAGCTTGGTTGTGTGGTGTTACAGACGGCTGTGATGCTGCATCCGTATTAGCGTCGATATTTGATACGCCATTTTTAGCGGATAGGACATGAGTCATATTGCTGTGGTTACCTGTTAGCTGACTGTGGCGAGTTGGCGCCAGAGTAGGGGATACTGATGTAGGAGTTTCGATGACTGGCTCTACCGCGTTCTGCGCTAATGCCTTCTTCTCTAACTCTTTTTGCGCAAGGGCTGCTTTGATGTTTGCTGTCGTTGGAATCGACGCCACTTTTGCTGCTTGTTTGCCAGAAGCTTTCTGCTGAATCGTTGCCAAGTTAGTCACTGGGGTTTGGGCAATATGTTGATAGATATCGCGACCACCAAGAGTCACTTGCTTAACCAATTGACGTTTAGCATCGCTCGCCAGTTCATTGCTTAAACGAACGGAAAGTGACTGAGATTCAACACTCGACTGGCTTAGTAGCAGCTGTGAACATTGTCCTTCGCTGATGTTGGCAACAATCGCGCTCTTAGAGCTGATATTTGGATTCAGAGACTCAAGGTTCAGGTTGAGGAGACCGTGTAGCAGGCTTGCCATGCCAGAAGCTGCAGAGCAGTGACCAACACGTTGGCTCGCTTGAGTGGTCTTGGTAACTTCTAAGTTGAGAGATACAAGCTCGTGTGACAAAGACTCAGGTGCATGGTTAAGCTCAAGCAGAGAAACATCGTTTGAGCTCATACCGACTTGAGTCAGTAACTCATCAACAACGGCGTTGTTACGCTCGTTTGAGCCAAAGGCCAAGGCGTTAATGCTGCCGTAAGCTGTGTCTTGGTTGCTCGCTACTCGACCTTCTTCCACAAGAACAATTGCACCTGCGCCTTCGCCCACATTCCAACTGCCGTCTTGCGGTTGTCCGAATTTTGGATCAAGCGACACTGGGCTCACGCTGTTCTTGATAATCACATGTTCTGCACTGCCACTAAGGTCAACGGCTGCAATAACAACTGCGTCCATCGATTCTTGCGACATCAGGTTTTGTGCGACATCGATACAACGCGCAACTGACTGTTCAGCAGCTGAAATCGTAAAGGCAGGGCCATTAAAGTCCCACAATGACGAGATACGCGAAGCCATGATATTGCCGATGAAACTGGTGTATTGGTTCAGCTTGGCTGCGTCCATCACACTGTCCATCGCGATGGTTTCTAGCGATTGGTATTCGTCTTGTGTTAGCTCAATACCCATGTTGGCAAAGCTGTCAGCCAATTGGCTATGCAGGTTTACGCGTCCACGGAATTGGTGCATCTCAAGCTCTGTTTCCATCGCAACGAGTACTGCAACCTTTTGGCCTGCTACAAGCTTGGCATCTTTGATCGCTTCGTCTGCAACTTTCATCAGTAGCAACTGCTGAGAGATCAAACGGTCATCTTCGTTTGGCGGCACTTTAAAACGTAGGAAATCGAGATCGAATTGGTCGATGTACGCGCCGTTTGGAATGCCACGTAAACCAAACTGATTCAGTAATTCTGGATGTTGGTCTAAGCCTTTCCAGCGCTTCTTAGGCAAAGCAATGAAAGCATCGTTGTTGGTTTCAATCGCAGTGCTCAGCGCGTTGATGCTTTGCAGAGAACCGAAGTGAGACGCTAGGCCAGTAATGCTTAAATTAGACGGCTGTAGGCTTGGAGATGCCGACTCTAGAGTCTGGTTTACATGACTCTTATCTGAGTACGCTTCAAGCAGTAAGTGTGCGTTACAACCACCGAAACCAAATACAGAAACACCCGAACAGCGCTCTGAGTTGCCCGCTTTACTTGGCCAAGGTTGAACTTGCGTTGGTAGCGTCTGTGAGCCAAATAAACCTTCTGGCGACGATAGCGGCTTGTCCAAATTAATACTTGGCGGAAGAACACCTTCTTTCATCGCAAAAATCATCTTCATGATCCCCGGCATACCTGCCGCAGTCAGTAAATGACCGAGGTTTGACTTCGCAGAGCCAATCAATGGCGGGTTAGAACCATTCAATTTGTCAGCAAAGAAACGCTCCATTGAGGTTAACTCAACCTTGTCACCTAATGGCGTGCCGGTTGCGTGACACTCAATCACTTCAATGCTGTCTGGTGTTAGGTTTGATGCCTCGTAAGCGCGTTCAAAGGCTTGTACTTGTCCTTTGCTATTTGGGCTTAATACGAACTGGCCACGGCCATCGTTCGACAAGCCAATACCGCTGACAACTGAGTAAATATTATCGCCATCACGTTCTGCATCAGCTAAACGTTTTAGCACTAAAACACCGGCACCTTCGCCAGCAAACAGACCTTTACTGTTGCTATCAAAGGGAACCGAAACACCGTGGTCTGGGTAAGCGTGGAAGATGGAGAAACCCATGTTGATAAAGAATGGGTCAGCACCGGATACCGCGCCTGCCAACATCATGTCGGCCTTGCCCGTATTCAAGTAATCACAGGCCAACTTCAATGAATAGACTGAGCTTGCACATGCCGCGTCTAGGCTAAGCTGCACGTTGCCTAGACCCAATGCATCAGCCACTAACTTAGAGGCGTTATGTGCCGCTGCACCATTGATAGGATTGAGGTCTTGCGCGGTTTCATTGGTTGGCAGCAGTGAAAACTGGTCATTAGCCAATTTAGCTTGTAGTGCTTTCTCGACCACTGAGTGATACATCGGCAGAAACAGGTCGTTTGAGCGTGTGGTTGGGAACGAAAGGGCCCCCATGATCACGCCTGTGCGCTCTAAAATATCAGCATTCAGTTCAATACCTGCGTCGACTAAAGCCTTACGACTGGTGTCCAAAGCCCATAGGAAACTTTGGTCAACACCGTTGAATGACTCAGCTGTTAAGCGGTAGCCATTGCTGTCGAAATTGAAGTTTTCGATGTAGCCGCCTTTATCACAGTAAAAGCGGTCTGATTCGCCTTGCACGCCCTGATAGCTTTCAGGTTTAGCACCTAACTTTTCAGCGCTTAATGTGGTGCGAGAATCTTTTTTATCTAGCAAGTTTTGCCAAAAGTCTTTTGGCGTATCCGCTTCTGGATACTGGTTAGCAATACCAACAATCGCGATCTTATTGCACTTCACTTGCTGCTTATTCTTAGTTTGAGCCTGATACTGGTTCGATTGAGAACTCATACTAGCTCTCCTTGATGATTCACTGCGCTGCCTTGAGGCACACCACGTAATTGCTTAGCGGCGGTGATCTGTTGTTCTAGCCCTTGAATAAGTGGCTCGACAGACAGTGGAATTTGATGAGTAATGAGCTGGCCAATACACTTGATGAGCGTGACAATATCGTCACCACCCTTGGCATTGGAAGCGATTGTGCAGTACTGGTCGGCTACGTTGTCGCTACGATTGATCTTGTCGATCAATGTGCTGGTTTGACGATCGGCACCTACTTCGACAAACAGACGAGCACCTTGCTGACGCACACTCTGGATCAACGCGGTGAAATCCAGCGTCGAACAGAAAGTATCGGCAATTGAAAGGGCGATGCTGTCGCTGTCGATATTGATTGGTGCGCCCGTCGTTAGACCTGCTGCGCTGATAAAGCGGATATGCTTTGGCAATTCGTCGAACAGTGGTTGCGTGTAAAACTTACGCACTTGGCTATGTTGGCTCAATGCTGGTGTGGTGTGCATTGCGGTAACACGATTCGCGGCAATGCCACGTTTACCCAGTTTTTTGAGCAATGCACGACATGTGCTTTCACAACCTGCCAGTACGCAAGTGTCACCTTGGATGATAGCGAGATAAGCGCGTGGAAACTCTGGTAACAGAGCCTCAATCGCTTGCGCATCACTGCGAACCACAAAGCTGTTCCATTGGATGCTTTCGTCGCCGTTCAGCTGCCAATCTTGACGCACTGCAGTGAGTTCGCCAGAAATTGCCGTGGTGAAAATAGGGCTAGTTTGAGTCATCTCAATCAGCGCATGTGGGTTTTTCCAAACATTTAAGCTGGCCCACATGGAAGCCTCACCCTTGGAGTAACCCAAAGCGAAATCTGGCTGCACTTTGAATTCATCACATAGCAGTTGTGTTAACAGGTAACTACTGCCTACACCGGCAATTGCCAATTCACTAAGCGACATTTCTTGCGAATCTTCAGCGTAGGTTTTCTCTGCCTGCAGCATCTCTTTCAAGTTACCCTCACGTTCTAAACGAGCAAATAACTGTGGGAAATGGTGGTGAAAATCGCGCAACATACCGGGATAAACCGTGCCAACACCAGGGTAAACAAATGCAACGCCACCTTTGCTTTGAGGCTTTGGTGAGAAACAACTGCCTGCTGGAGTCTTGTATTGGCTATTGTCAGCCATTATTTTTGGCAACGCATTTTCTAGCGCTGTGATCTCTTGCAGTGCAGCATCGATTGAAGCCGCCTGAATCACGATATTCGCACCACAGTCAGCATTGTGTTGAGCGCTTTGGAAATGACTTAGGTTTGAATACATCAAGCTGGCGATAGCAAGTTCTCTGTCTGCCGAATCACTAACGCATTTAAGCTCAGCTCTTAGTGAGGCCAACTGAGAAACCAATTCAGTTTGCTCGCAGCCAGAAACCACAAACATCAAACTCTCGCTGGATAGCAATGGCTTTGGCTCGTGCAAACCGGTCGCTTGAGTCAATATCAGGCTGGTGGCTTTTGGGCTATCGTCACTGAAAGTTAACGCAGCAACACGTGCTTTGTTTGGCTCAGTGAACCAGTAATGGTTAGGTAATGAATGGCTCGGTAATGAACGGCTCGATATCGCATTAACTATATTCAACAATTCATCAAACTGCTGCGAAGCCGATAAGTCAGAGTGTTGCTGTTGATGACTTAAATCTGAAGCGGGGCGGCGTGCAATATCCAGAGCTAGCTGAATGCTATTTCCGGTAGCTGTATCTACAAAGCTCGCCAAATTCGCGTGTGGGTGAATCTTATTCTGAGCAGCATTCAGCGCACTTAACATCAACAATGATGGTGAGTGATGATCCAAACAGAGCTTAACGACATTACCTTGATTGACTGTCTCGATGGCGTGAGCAAGTGCTTGATTAAAATTGCCATCAACCACAACAGTTATCATCTCTGGGAACGAGGGAAATAAGTCGGCAGAAAGCTCAGCCGCGTTTGCTGGCTGAGCTAAAAGAGCGATGCGCAATGGCATCGCTTTATTAGTAGGAACAGTCACTATGACAATTGCTCCTTTTCTGGGTTCTTAGTCGCTTCTTTCTTCGGCACTGCTGAGCTAGATTTTGGCAAAAATGCGTCATTTAAGCTCTTGCTGATGGTGACTTTGGCACCTTTCATTACTGCGCTTAAACGACCATCTTGGTGGTAAAGCGAGATATCAGCTTGCAGTGAACGAGTCGTGCTTTTTATCACGCTCAGTTCTAGCCAACCTTGGTCACCATTGTGCATCGGTGCGTAACACACAAACTCACCGATTGCAGACGGTAGGCTTGCCGCGCCGTATTTCAATCGAGCCCATACCAACATGGCTTGCAACAGATAATCTTCAGCAAATGGTTGGCTATCGCCAAAGCCTTGCTTAGGAATAAATGATCCGCAGTCGCTGTTTTCAATCTGAGGCAACTGGCACTGAGCCAATAAGCCTAAGTCGTCAAAGCGCTCAACTGAGGTAATACCTTGCAATCTTGGTCCATGAAACAGAGTGCCGTCACTGTATAGAGCTTGTGCCGTTGTTACAGGTGCTGAAGTGCTGGCTTCAAAGCGTTTTGTCGACGCTTGTTGAACATCTTCAGACATTTGCACAGAGGCAACTTGCAACTGAGCTTGATACTGTGGTCGTCCTTGGCAGCTGATTACTGCTTTTAGCTGATCTTTTGATTTAGCATCAGAGGAAAGAACCAGTTTCAGCTCTTTCACTTCATCAGTATCAAAAATCACACCTTTCAGCAGTTTGTAGTTGTGAACGCTAACGTTCACCCCTAACAGTTGCTCTGCGACTTCACGCATCCATTGGATGGCACACACTGTCGGTAACACTGGGTTACCGGCAATGCAGTGATCTTGAATGAAAGGCAATGCCTTTGGATCAAGATGACGTGTCACAGTAATGCTTGTATTCAGCGGACTCTCTGCAAGGTGCACAGACTCCGCATTAAGCTTTTTTACAGCAGCTTCCTTGTTGTCAGAACCTTGCATGCTCGTACCAACCAGCAGTTGAATGCCAGTTTCGTTCAGTAGTTGAGAACTAAATAGCTCTGCACCCGCCTGAAGAGGAATTACGTACACACCGCGCTCTGTAAACATACGTTTCAGTGCTGCGTTGACCATGCCACCGTCCCACGGTCCCCAGTTGAAGCTCATCACTTTCGCTTGAGGGTTACGAGCAGACAGCTGTAGAGCCGCTTTGTTCAGGATCTCGTTGGACATTGAGTAATCGCTTTGGCCTGTGTTTCCGTAGAAACCCGCCGCCGAAGAGAACATCGCAATCAGTTTTAGCTTGCTGCTATCAAGACCACCAAGAACCGCTTCTAGTCCGCCCACTTTGGTGCCGTAAACCATGTTCAGTTCATCAAGCGTTTTGTCTTGAATATGCTTGTCAGCCAGTACACCTGCACCGTGGATAAGACCTGTGATGCCTTCGAAGTTTGCCAGTGTTTTCGCTACTGACTCATGGTTCGATACATCTAGGCTTAGGTATTCAGCGCTCGCGCCGATCTCATTGAAAGCGGCAAGTGCTGCGTTGATTTCAAGGCTGCTCAATACAGGTTTTAGCAAGGCATCTACTTTCTTCGGCGTTGGTTTGTCACCTGTTGCTTGTAGGTGAGCGATAGCCGCTGGTTTTAGCTCTTTCTCTTGCTTACCTTGTGCCCACTGAGGTAGCTCAACTGAAGTAATATGCTTACTACGACCTGCAAGAACGAAATGAGATTTACATTGCTTAGCAAGCGTCAGTGCACATTCAAACGTCACGCCTTTAGCGCCACCAGTTACGAGAACTTTGTCGCTCTTGGTGAGTTGAGCGCCTGTGTTTTTAGTTTGTGCAGCGCCTGGTGTTGTCGCAATCAGTGTTGCACGACCAGATTCACCGTTTTCCGTATGGCTAAGGCCGATTTCAACCGTGTTGGTATCGATATCGAACAGTTCACCTGTGATAGCTTCAGCTAGGTGACGAGCATCAATAGAAGCGTCAGCATCCAATGCGCGGCAGAACACGTTTGACCATTCATGGCTCAGTGTCTTAGTTAGACCAGACAACGCGGCTTGGTTGAGTTCTGCATTCGCTAGTTGCTTAGTATCTAGGTAACCAA
The DNA here is from genome assembly GCF_001691235.1 of Vibrio sp. ZF57. Taxonomy (NCBI): domain Bacteria; kingdom Pseudomonadati; phylum Pseudomonadota; class Gammaproteobacteria; order Vibrionales; family Vibrionaceae; genus Vibrio; species Vibrio sp. ZF57. The sequence goes on from NZ_MAKD01000012.1 coordinate 82,970, forward strand.
AGCCACCATCGATACGGCTTAGTGTGAAGAACACACTACGACCAGAAACGGCATTCAGTTGGCCATTTAGGTGCTTCGCGAATAAGAACGCTGTGGTTAGTGAAGCTCTGGAGTCTGCATTCAAGTTAACCGCTTGCTCGTTGCTTTGTTTCGCATCAACGATAGCTTGTAAATGAATGAAGCCAGCAATCACTTTGTTTGACGTTTTAAGGTCTGCTTCGATGTCGTTAATAACTGTAGTCACACCAGCATCATCGACGCTGTTGAGTGTGTAGCTTGCGATTTCACTGTTTAAAGGTGACGCGGCAGAAAGGGCACTACGCACTACGGCAACTTGAATGCCGTTAGCGGTCAACTTTTCTGCTAGAACACCAGCGTTGTGACCATCATCTGTGATCACGACGCAAGCGTCTTTTGAGAAACAATCGACGAGTTTATCTGCCGCTGGTAGCTTTTTTAGCGCTACCTCATTGTGTGGAGGAAGTTCCGCTGTCGCTGTTTCTGCGATAGGCGTTACTGATTCAGCTTTTGGAGTCGCTACGGGTGCAGCAGCGGATAGCTTGCTTTGCATGTAAGTAACGATTTCACCAAGCGTACGACACTCAGCTAGGTCTTCAGGGTTTAGTTCTGGCAGCGTTGGTAGCTGGTCTTGAACTGTACCTAAAATCTCAACACGTTTGATTGAGTCGATACCAAGGTCTGCTTCCATGTCCATCGCTAGGTCTAGCATTTCTGCTGGGTAGCCAGTTTTGTCGGCAACCACTTCCATCATGGTTGATTGAACATGAGCAGGATTTAGGTCGTTGCTCGTGCTTTCTACAGTTGCTGCAGCGACTTCTGGAGCCGGTGTTGCGTTAGGATCTTCATTAGCGCCTAGCTTGCTGTTCATGCTTTTAGTATTCATGTAAGCAACGATTTCACCCAGAGTACGACACTCAGCTAGATCTTCAGGGTTTAGCTCTGGCAATGTTGGTAGCTGGTCTTGAACTGTTCCAAGGATCTCAACACGTTTGATTGAGTCGATGCCAAGGTCTGCTTCCATGTCCATTGCTAGATCAAGCATTTCTGTTGGGTAGCCTGTTTTATCAGCCACTACGCTCAGCATTGTGATTTGAACTTGCTCCGCGTTTAAACCATTTGATACTGCTTGCGTAGGTGCAGATACTTGAGCCGCTACTGGAGCAGAAGCTGGAAGTTTGCTGTTCATGTAGTCGACTATCTCGCCTAGAGTACGACACTCAGCGAGGTCTTCAGGGTTTAGCTCTGGAAGAGTTGGTAGCTCGTCTTGAACCGTACCTAGAATTTCAACACGCTTGATTGAGTCGATACCAAGGTCAGCTTCCATATCCATTGCTAGATCTAGCATTTCAGTCGGGTAGCCCGTCTTCTCTGCGACTACTTCTAACATGGTTTTCTGAACGACAGCCGCATCTAAACCGCTAGCTGCTTGAACTGAAGTTGCTGCAGTTTGAGCGACTACACGAGCAGAAGCCGGAAGTTTGCTGTTCATGTAAGCAACGATTTCGCCAAGAGTACGGCACTCAGCTAAATCTTCAGGGTTTAGCTCTGGAAGAGTAGGCAGTTCATCTTGAACCGTACCAAGAATCTCAACACGTTTAATTGAGTCGATACCAAGGTCTGCTTCCATATCCATTTCTAGATCAAGCATTTCCGTTGGGTAACCTGTCTTCTCAGCAACCACTTCTAGCATGGTTTGTTGAACGACTTTTGCATCAAGACCGTTAGCAGCTTGAACAGGAGCAGTTGCGCTTGGCTTTGCTGCCACAGGCGCTGATGCTGGCATCTTGCTGTTCATGTAGGTAACGATTTCACCAAGAGTACGACATTCAGCTAAATCTTCAGGGTTCAGCTCAGGTAGGTTTGGCATTTCGTCTTGAACGGTACCAAGGATCTCTACGCGCTTGATTGAGTCGATACCAAGGTCTGCTTCCATGTCCATTTCTAGATCAAGCATTTCCGTTGGGTAACCCGTTTTCTCGGCAACGACTTCAAGCATTACTTTTTCAGCATCGGCTGATTGTACTGCTACTGGTGCAGCTACAGGAGCTGGTTGTGCTTTAACTGGTACAGGTTGGGCTGCAACAGGCGCTGCTGCTTGAGCTGCAGGAACGGCTTTCTGTACTGGAGCTTTCTGAGCTACCACATTTTTAACAGGTGCTGCTTGTACTTGAGCTACAGGCTGTTGGACGATAGCTGTTGGAGTAGCTGGAGCTTGAATCGCTGGCTGAGCATTTACAGAAGCAATGAAGGTTGGTTGTGCTGTTTCGACTGAACCTTGCGTCAGCATGTTAAGTGCTGAGTTGTTGCTGTGCGCTTGCATTTCTAGGTAATGAGCGTGAGCTTTTAGCGTTTCAGCTTGGTGCTGGTGGAACATCTCCATAGAACGCTGTAGGTTCTCAGGAATTGCTACGCCTGCTGTTGCCATTTTCGCTTGCTCAGACATTAGGGTGTTGAACGTGTCACCGTATTGCTGAGGAATCGCAAGGAACTGCTGATGTACTTCTGCTGCTTGTTGTTGAGCATTGAAGAATGATTGCAGTGAAGACTCATCAACCGTTACTGAAGCTGTTGGTTGAATAGTCGCTGGTGCAGCTTGCGCCACTTGAGGTTGCTGAGCTACTTGTGCACTTGGCGCTGCTGCAACTGACTGTTGTACATTTGAAGCTTGAGGAGCAGCCACAGGTACTTCAACGATTTCTGTTTTAATCACTTCTTTTTCCACGATTTTCTCGACTTCAACTTTCACTTCAACAATCTCAGTCTTTTCGGTGACGTTGCCCGAAGCCAATGATTGATCCATTTTCTTACGAGTAGCAGGGCTGATGTAGTTGGTTGCATTCAGCTTGATGTTCATTGGTGATGCCTTTGCAGGTTCAGCAATGTCAGCTTGGTAAGGGTCAATGTTGTCTAATGAAACACCAGCCACGCACAGTTGAACGGCAGCTAAACGAAGCTGTTGGTCACTGTCGCCTTTAGGGTTTGGGTTGATGCTGATTGCATAAAGTTCTTCGTTCTTATCAGCCAGTGTTTTTTCAACCAGCTTTTGAAGAATGTTCTTGGGACCGAACTCAACGAATACACGCGCACCGGCTTCGTACATCGCTTCAATTTGCTCGCTAAAACGAACCGATTGCAGCATGTGTTGCTTGAACGCTTTCTTGATCGCTTTAGCGTCTTTGCTGTGCAGCTTGCCCGTTGCATTTGAGTAAAGCGGCAGTGTTGGAGCGCTGAATGAAGCTTTATCAATTGCAGAAGCAAATGGTTTTTGAGCGTGAGCAACAAGCGGTGTGTGGAAAGCGCCAGACACTGGCAGAGCAATCGCTTTGAAGCCTTGTTCAGTTAGCGCTTGTGCTGCTTGTTGAACCGTCGCAGTTGGACCTGCAATAACCAGTTGAGTCGGAGCGTTGTAGTTGGCAATGCTCACGCCTTCAAATTGGCTGATGCAGCTTTCAACGGCTGGAAGTTTGTCTGCGTCTAGAATGACCGCAAACATAGTACCGCTGTCGCCTTGTTCAGGTGTCGCCGCCATCGCATCGCCACGAGCGAAAGCTAGTTGGTAGTAATCGTCTTGCGAGATAACACCCGAAGCACATAGTGCGCTTAGTTCACCAAAGCTGTGGCCTGCAACCATGTCTGCTTTGAAGCCAGCTTGAGTCATGATGTCGAACTGACCCATAGACACAGTACCAATTGCACTTTGCGCATTGGCCGTGTTGGTTAACACCGCTTCTTGAGCTTTGGTTGCTTCTGGTGTGAAGGTTGGAATGGGGAATAGAATTTGGGACAGAGCCGTCTTCTTGTGCTGACCAAATACTTGGTCCGCTTGAGCAAGCTGTTGGCGCATCTCTGGGTAATGACAAGCAAGCTCGCGACCCATGTTGAGATATTGCGAACCTTGACCTGCAAATAGCGCTGCTACTTTACTAGTGCCGTTTTCAGCAATCAGTGCTGACTCACGGTAGCTAGTACCGTTTGGCATCTGCCAATGTGCTTTGGTTTGGCTCTCAAGCATAGGAATCGCTTGAGTCAGTTGCGCTTGAAGGTCTGCTTGGTCAGTTACAACTAAACCAAGACGAGCATGCTTAGCGTCAACTTCGCGTAGAGCGTGTTGCTCAGCAAGCGCTTCCAGTTTGAACGCTGCATCTGCAGTTTGAGTTGAAACCTGTTTAAGTTCATTGATCAGTGCTTGACGAGATTCTGCGCTGAATAACAGAGTTTGCGGCACTTGGCGTTGACGGTATTTGTCACCGCGAGTGTGCTCTGGTGTGTACTCTTCCAATACCACGTGGAAGTTAGTGCCACCAAAACCGAATGAGCTGATACCTGCACGGCGTGGTGTGCCGTCGACACGTTTCATCCAAGGGCGCGTTTGTGTGTTTAGGTAGAACGGCGAGTTTTCGATATCCAGTTTAGGATTCGGAGCCGATACGTTAATCGTTGGCGGCAGTACTTTGTGGTGCAGTGCTAAGGCAGCTTTGATTAAACCTGCAGTACCCGCGGTTGATTTAGTGTGACCAATTTGAGATTTCACAGAGCCTAACGCAATGTGTTGCTTCTCTTCATTGTTCTCACTGAATACCGAGTTTAAGCCACCAAATTCAGCAACATCGCCTGCTGCAGTACCTGTGCCGTGCGCTTCTAGTAGGCCAAGCGTGTGCGGTGCGAAACCTGCATCATCATAAGCACGTTTGAGTGCTTTTGCTTGTCCTTCAGGGCGAGGCGCGTAAATACTCTTGAACTTACCATCCGAAGAAGAACCGACACCTTTAATCACTGAGTAGATTCTGTCGCCGTCACGTTCAGCATCTTCAAGGCGCTTAAGAGCAACCATGCCGATGCCTTCACCAATCATCATGCCTTTTGAATCGATGTCGAAAGGTTGAATGGTTTCGTTTGTAGTGAATGCTGGGGTTTTAGAGAAGCTCATGTACATGGTTGGTGAGTTATCAGTACACACACCACCAGTGATCATCATTTCACTGCGGCCTTCAACCAGCTCGCTCAGTGCCATGCGCATTGCGGCTAGAGAACCTGCACACGCAGCATCTACTACACAGTTGATGCCACCAAGGTCAAAGCGGTTAGCAATACGACCTGAAATTACGTTACCTAATGAACCAGGGAATGAGTTCTCTTCCCAGTGGATGTATTGGTCTTGGAATTTTTTGATCAGCATTTCGCTGTCTTCGTCGTTGATGCCACTGCTCTTGAAGACTTTTTTCAAAACAGGGTATTGAAGACGAGCATTCAAGCTTTGAGCGATCTTCTGACCACCGCCTACACCGAGTGTAATACCGATCTTATCGCGATCGTAACCTTCAGGAAGTTTCGCATCTTCAAGTACTTCTTTTGCCACGATCAGAGATAGCAGCTGTGACGTATCAGTCAGTTCTAGGATATTTGGCGGAAGGCCGAATTCCATAGGGTTGAAGTCAACTTCTGGGATGAAGCCACCGCGCTTACAGTAAGATTTGTCTGGCGTAGTACGATCTGAATCGTAGTAATCTTCTGGGCGCCAGTGTGTATCAGGCACTTCGGTAATTGCATCGATCTTTTCGCTGATCAAATCCCAGAATTTGTTTAGGTAGCGAGAGTTCGCAAACATGCTTGCCATACCAACGATAGCAATAGGCATGTCTTTAAGACGTTTATTAAGTCGAGTGTCGTCGACTGATTCCGGTGTATTTTTTTCGGGTTGGCTCATTATGAGTCTCCACTTGAAATCACTGAGGGCGATGTCGTGTTTTGAGGCTGCGCTTTTAATTGAATCGAAAATAAATCTGAAACAGATTTGGGCAAACGCAGCTGAAGAGTAAGGCTGCCGAAAGTTGGCCACCTGACTGAAATAGGGGGTGCGAAGTTCATTGACTTGCAGACGTTGAGAACGTGTTTCATGCGTGAAGGGGGTATTCGAATGTGAGGTTAATGTCCATTTAAATCCTGTCCAAAGTACTGCTTTATGCAAAGCAGGTATCCGCAATAAAAACGTGTGAATTTGTTTAATGGTTGAGCAGGCTACCCGAGGTGAGTGGCCGATACAATGCTCCCAGAGGCCACTATGATCTGTTCAGACCAGATGATTTTACTGAACTTTTATTTTTTGTATTTTTAATGCAATTAACTTATTGATAATTAATGGATATGAGTGGTTTTTTAGTGTTTATGCTCTATTTTTTGACTTGGTGAGATCTATGTCAGATTTTTGTAAGTAACATTTAATAGATGCCTGTTCCGTAAGGCTAAGTGTGATCTGTGTTTTAATTTGTTATTATTTGAAAAATTAGTTTTAAGTCCGCATATGAAGGGTGTTTCCTGCCCAAATTCTCTATGTTTCTCTCAAAATATAGGTGAGTTAAATTTGTTCGTTTTGATGTTTTATTGATGGCTTTATGAATAGTGATTTTTAAGAAGTGAGTGCTCAAAAGATGGAAACACCAGTCGTTGATTTGTGGCTTTGTTCTCTAAGCAATTTGGATGAAGGTACTGATCATGTGTCGTGCCTTAAACAGAAACTGACCGACGATGAAGTCGCTAAGGTTGAGCGTTATCGAATGCCTTCATCTCAGATCCAAGCGCTCTATGTTCGTAACTACTTACGAGAGGTTCTGTCGATCTACTCTGATTTGACGGCTGAAGAGTGGCGATTTGAGTATGGTGAAAAAAGCAAACCAAGCTTGATTGCAGAGCAGCAACACAAAACCGGACTGAATTTCAATATTAGCCACAGTCAAGATCATTTACTGATTGCTGTCTGCCGAACGAAAGGGCAACCACTACAGCTTGGGGTGGATATAGAACATGCAAGAAGCTCGACCAACATCGCGGCGATCATGAAGCATTACTTTTCGGAATTTGAGATTAACGATTTACTCGAGCTGGATGAGGTATCTCAAAGAGAACGTTTTTTTGATTTGTGGGCACTGAAAGAGTCGTACATCAAAGCGACAGGTAAGGGGTTGGCCACATCATTGAAAAGTTTTTCGTTCGATTTTTCCAATCTAACTCAACAAACGCTGCCAGTTCATTCGTCGGGTTTACGACCAGAGTTACATGGAGGAATCATTGTCCATAACGGTGTAGGGTTGGATGCTGCTGAAAATGACAATACTTCAACAGATTGGCAATGCAGTTTAGGAAGGCTGGATAACCAGTTTCGATTTGCCGTGACGCTTGGTGGTGCAACGCTTCCTATGCAATTAGAGATTAAGTGCTTCCCCAAATCGAAGCTACTTGGCTGAGTTTACGTTCGTTACACTAGAACCTTTAGCTTCTAATCTTGAACACGGCTCGCTCTCAGCCATTCGTAATATTGGCTAACTCGTTTCGCCAAGCATCGCTTTTAATACTTCTGCGGGTACAGGCTGAAGTTGTTTGTCTTTATCTAGGCAAACCATCTCGATATCACCAATCACGGCAGGTTTGGTTGCATCTTTACGCCATACCTCTTGTCGCCATAAGGTTTTGTATTTGCCATCGAGCTCAAAAGAGGTTCGGATATCGCAGATCTCTGCGAACTCAACGCCGTCTTGAAAGGTCATATTGGCTTTATACACCGCAAACCCCAGTCCATGTTCATTCCACAACTCTGCCAGTTTATCGCTGCCCAACACATGCTCGCGCGCACGCTCAAAGTATTTAAGAAAGTTAGGGTGATAAACCACACCTGAGTGATCGGTATCTTCGTAGTAAATCTGTACTGGGTGATGGTAGATCTGACTCATGGGTAGCAACTCTTGGTAAGTAGTGGATCAGTAAATCTGACTAAGTTGTGCAGCACTCTACAGGATAGGTTGAAATTACTTCAAGGCATCATCGTGAAAGGGGCTTTTGGTCAGACCTCATTTATCACTGATGCTTTGGTCAACTCCCACCCATTTACAAATATTCTATGTGTCATTTTCCACCCATTAATTTTTGTAGCGAGTTAGCGACAACTGCAGGCAGATCTGATGAAGCCTTGCGGTTAAAGGTTTGTTAATGAATTGTGTCAATATGGCGCGCTAATTGCCTTAGTGAAAGCACGCAGTTCCCATTGAAGGGCTGCTTTGTTTACTAAGGAGAATAATAATGTTTAAGCCTCTTACCCTGCTGTCTGTATCTGCTCTGGCGCTCACAAGTTTTAATGCTGCTGCAAACTGTGACCCTGGTGAAATCGTGATTAAATTCAGTCATGTAACCAATACCGATAAGCACCCGAAAGGCATCGCCGCTTCTTTACTGGAAGAGCGAGTAAACACAGAAATGAATGGAAAAGCTTGTATGCAAGTTTTCCCTAACTCAACACTTTACGATGATAATAAGGTACTGGAAGCCCTGTTAAATGGTGATGTTCAAATGGCGGCGCCATCGCTGTCAAAATTTGAGAAGTTCACTAAGAAATACCGCATTTTTGACCTTCCTTTCCTATTTGAAGACGTAGAAGCCGTTGACCGTTTCCAAAACTCAGAATCTGGTGAAAAGCTGAAGAACGCGATGAAGCGTCGTGGCCTGCAAGGTCTTGCGTTTTGGCACAATGGCATGAAACAGATGTCGGCGAACAAACCTCTTATCAGCCCTGAAGATGCAAAAGGTTTGAAATTCCGTGTTCAAGCATCGGATGTATTGGTGGCTCAGTTTGAACAACTAGGCGCTAACCCACAGAAGATGTCTTTCAAAGAAGTGTACGGTGGCTTGCAAACTAAAGTTATCGATGGTCAAGAGAACACATGGTCAAACATCTACGGTAAGAAGTTCTTTGAAGTACAAGACGGCGTGACCGAAACTAATCACGGTATCTTGGATTACCTAGTTGTAACGTCAAACGACTTCTGGAAAGACCTACCTGAAGATGTACGCACACAGCTTGGCACTATCGTTCAAGAAGTGTCTGAGACGCGAAACGCAGAATCTTCAAAAGTTAACCTAGCGAACAAAAACAACATCATCGAAGCGGGTGGTGAGGTTCGTACACTTACGCCTGAACAGCGTGAAGCATGGGTAGCTGCACTTCAACCAGTATGGAAGAAGTTTGAAAAAGACATCGGTTCAGACCTTATCGATGCAGCGTTAGCTTCAAACCAATAACACCGCTAAGGGAGTGGCGAGTATTCGTCACTCCTTATTAAAACAATTATAAGCGGAGTCAATTATGGAAAAGCCTCAAATGGAACAACCAAATTCTAGCGAATCAGCACTGGAAACCTCTCTTTTTTCCAAAGTCGGAAGAGTTACGGATGTGATTGAAGAGTCACTAATCGCATTTTTCCTTGGCGCAATGACGCTACTTACTTTTGCTAACGTGGTATTTCGATACGCATTCAATGACAACATCTTATGGGCACTGGAACTGACCGTGTTCATGTTTGCTTGGATGGTGTTAGTGGGCGCATCTTATGGCGTTAAAAAACACTTCCACATTGGTGTTGATGTGATCATCAACCTTGCCCCAGAAAAGCTACGCAAAGTGTATGCGCTCATCGCCGTGACAAGCTGCCTAGCATTTTCAATCTTACTTCTTATCGGTTCTTGGAATTATTGGTACCCATTCGCGACCGATCGCGCATGGTACGAGACCGACGATATTCCAATGCCAGAGATGCTTCAGTTTCTTGCTGACTGGCTGAATGAAGGCGAGCGATACGAGAAACTGCCACGTTTTATTCCTTATATGGCGCTGCCGATTGGTATGGCAATGCTAACGTTCCGTTTTGCTCAAGTTGCTTACCAAGTCGTCACAGGCAAGCTTGACCGCATGATTGCAGGACACGAAGCCGAAGAAGAGCTGGATGCGTTGAAAGCAGACGTGCTAGCGGGCCCTGACGAAGATGCAACAGCGGTATTGAATTCGACTCCGCAGAACAAAGCGAATGAGTCGAGTACAAAATCTAACGGTAAGGAAGACTAATCATGGCAATGTTATTTCTATTTTTAATGGTAATTGCTTTCATGTTGGTCGGTGTACCAATTGCAATTTCCCTCGGTTTATCGAGCGTAATATTCTTATTGATGCACTCAGATGCGTCATTAGCTTCAGTCGCACAAACGCTGTTTAATGCATTTGCAGGCCACTACACACTCTTAGCGATTCCTTTCTTTATCTTGGCCTCTAGCTTTATGTCTACTGGTGGCGTGGCGAAACGTATTATCCGTTTTGCTATCGCGATGGTGGGTTGGTTCCGCGGCGGCTTGGCGATGGCGTCGGTTGTGGCATGTATGATGTTCGCAGCCCTTTCTGGTTCATCTCCTGCAACGGTAGTGGCGATCGGTAGTATCGTTATCGCAGGTATGATCAAAAACGGCTACTCAAAAGAGTTCGCGGCAGGGGTTATCTGTAACGCAGGTACGTTGGGGATCTTGATTCCACCGTCCATCGTGATGGTGGTATACGCGGCGGCGACCGATGTATCGGTAGGTCGTATGTTCTTAGGTGGCGTTATTCCTGGTTTGCTGGCGGGTGTGATGTTGATGATTGCTATCTACATCGCAGCACGTATTAAGAAGATTCCGGCACAGCCATTTGTGGGCTGGGGCGAGATGTTCGCAGCTGCGAAAGATGCGAGCTGGGGCTTGCTGCTGATTGTCATCATTCTAGGTGGTATCTACGGCGGCATCTTTACTCCGACAGAAGCGGCGGCAGTGGCTGCGGTGTATGCCTTCTTCATTGCCAACTTTATCTATAAAGATATGGGGCCTTTCGCTGACAAGAACAATACAAAGCCTGCTTTGGTTAAGGTGTTCCAAACGTTTTTCCATAAAGACACCAAAGACACACTTTACGATGCAGGCAAGCTGACGATCATGCTGCTGTTTATCATTGCCAATGCTCTGATTCTTAAGCATGTACTGACCGAAGAACGCATTCCTCAAATGATCACTGAGTCTATGCTATCTGCAGGCTTAGGGCCGATCACCTTCTTGATTGTAGTGAACGTTTTACTCTTGATTGGTGGGCAGTTCATGGAGCCATCAGGCTTGCTGATCATTGTTGCTCCGCTGGTTTTCCCAATCGCGATTGCACTCGGTATCGACCCAATCCACCTAGGTATCATGATGGTAGTGAACATGGAGATAGGGATGATAACGCCGCCTGTCGGGCTCAATTTGTTTGTGACCGCCGGGGTCGCCAAGATGTCGATGATGAACGTGGTGAAAGCGGCACTGCCTTGGGTAGGCGTGATGTTCCTGTTCCTGATTATCGTCACTTACGTGCCGTGGGTATCTACATGGTTACCGACCGCATTGATGGGACCGGAAATCATAACCAAGTAGTGGGCTGTTTAGTTACACGGCTAGTGTAACGAACGGTTTCATTATCAATGTAAATAACGGCGATAGATGAAGAGTTACACCTTTTCATCTATCGCTTTATTTTTCCCGCGCCTTATTGTGCCGCTTAAACGCCTGTCATAACCTTTCCAGCGTACTTTTTTCTTTCTTCGCTCGCGCCCAGATCTTCTTTCTACTTCATAATGGTCATCAATCAGCACTGTATCTACAATGACAGGAATGGTCGTTTTTTCATTCATATGCAACTTATCCTTAAAGTCGACATATAAATTATGGAAGATGAACCTTATCTCTGCCAGTTTCGATATACATTCAGATTAAGCTACGCTTTGCGTTTTATTTCGTGTTTGATTCTTTTATCTCACAGCTTAATTATTCACTTCGAAATCTATTGTTTTACTTAAAATTATCTTTGTCGATTTGATAACGCTGCATTTTGTCGTAAAGCGTTTTTCTTGGGACATTTAATTGAGACATAGTTAATTTTATACTCCCTTCATTCTCAATCAACGCGCGTTCGATCACCGCTTTTTCGAACTCTGCCACTTGGTCCGATAGGCTAATGCTGGTGTCTGAGTGGCTCTCTGAGTTCGCACCATCACCCAGTTGAGCTAATTTCCCTAGTAAGATGAAGCGTTCAGCGCTGTTACGTAATTCTCGAACATTTCCCGGCCAATCATGAGCCAAAAGCGCGTGCAGCTCCTTTTGTGGAAGGGCAGGGGCAGTCTTGCCATAACGCGCCGCAGCGACCAGTAAGAAGTGGTGGAAGAGTGCTGGGATATCTTCTTGTCGGCTTCTTAACGGCGGTAAATCTAAGGTCACAACATTGAGTCGATAATAGAGGTCTTGGCGGAAAGTGCCTTCTTCAGCGGCTTTCTTTAGGTCGACTTTAGTTGCCGCAATCACTCGAATGTCTAGAGGGACTAAACCATTAGACCCAACCCTTTCGATGACGCGTTCTTGCAAGACGCGCAACAGGCGAATTTGTGCCTGCATTGGCATGGACTCAATTTCATCTAAGAATAGAGTTCCGCCCTGAGCAAATTCAAATTTACCGACACGTTTGCTTTCTGCGCCAGTGAATGCCCCTTTCTCATGGCCATACAGTTCACTCTCAATCAGATTTTCAGGCACTGCGCCGCAGTTGACTGCGACGAAGTTTTGTTCTCGCCTGCTGCTTTGTTCATGCAGAGAACGTGCAACTAATTCTTTGCCGGTACCTGTCTCGCCAAATAGCAATATGTCGGCATTGGTATCGGCAACGTGAGTGATGATAGACCGCAGCTCCGTCATTGATTGCGTATCACCAATGATTCTAGGGCCGAGCGCTTGGCTGGCTTTGAGTGAACGTTTTAACTCAAGGTTCTCTAGTGTGAGCTGACGTTTTTCTATCGCTCGCTTAGTGGTTTCGATTAGGCGTTCATTAGCGAAAGGTTTTTCAATGAAGTCATAGGCGCCGTATTGGATGGCTTGAACGGCCATTGAAATATCGCCGTGACCAGTAATCATGATCACGGGGATCTCTTTGTCTTTGTGCATCACGGTGTTGAGCAGATCATGCCCGGATAGACCTGGTAGACAGATATCAGTGATGATCACGTGAGGTAAGCCGTTTTCTTGAATCGCGAGCAGAGCAGACTCCGCATCGGGAAAGAATTCGGCATCAATGTCGGCGAGCTCGAAGCTCTGTTCAATCGCCATTCTTAGATCGGATTCATCATCAATGAAATAGACGTGACACATAGTGATTCCTTTACTTCTTTGTATTCTGGTTATTGCTGAGTTTTTGTTTGCTGTTCATGTCCAACAAGGGGCAACTCTATGCTGATTCGAGCACCGCCTTGAGGGCTACTACCGGTAACGAGCTTGCCATTTATTCCGTTGATTATTTGTTGAGAAATCGATAGCCCAAGTCCAAGTCCGTTTTTCTTGGTGGTATGGAAGGGTTCAAAAAAGTTTCCGCTAGAAGGGGAGGTGAAGCCGGGGCCGTTATCATCGACATGAATTAGCAAGGTATTGGCTTGTTGATGGTCGGACTCTCTAATCTCTAACAGAATAGCTAATTGTTTGTCATCTTGTTGTTCCACCGCCTGAATCGCGTTGGTCAGCAGGTTAATGATCACCTGTTCCAGTTGAATGGCGTTGGCGAGCACGCAAGCATCAAAGGTCTCAGGGAGTTCGTTGACCTTAACTCGCTCGCTCTTGAGTTGTGGCTTCATCAGCTCTTTCGATGAATGTAAAACTGGGAGTATTTGTAAGGTGTGTAGCTCTTCCGCAGTAGATTTTTTGGCGAACGAGCGAAGCTGGTGGCTGATTTTCGCCATACGATCAGTGAGTGCCGAGATTCGCGATAGATTGTCATCGACACGATCGGTTTTTTCTTTGGCAAGAAACAATCGGCCGTTGTCGGCATAACTGCGAATCGCGGCAAGCGGGTTATTCAGTTCGTGACTGATGCTCGCTGACATCTGCCCTAGCACTGCTAGTTTGGCGGCTTGGATGAGCTCGTCTTGGGTTTGCCTCAGAACATGCTCGGTTTCGATACGGTGTTTGATCTCAACATGTAACTCCGATGTACGTTCAAGCACTTGAAATTCGAGTTTTTGCTTGGCTTCGGATTGCAGCCTGTCTATCTGTGCTCGTCTTTGTTGTCTATGGTGGTTGAGCTGCATTGTTAGATAAATAATCGCAAAGATTAGGCTCAAAACCACAAGGTAAGCAACCAAGTCCCACCAAACTAAGTGGGTTGGAGAAAATACCCGTATGGTGAGTCTTGGTTCGGCTAGGAAACGCGAAGAACTAAAGAACTGCTCTTGGACGAGTTTGTGTGGCGACTCAATACGACTGGTGGCACTGTCTAAATCGCCGGAGAAGTGCAGGCTTTCTATTTGTGTATCGAGATACTGCCTGCTTTCTTGAATTCGAGTGTGTTGTACTTCGCTTAGCGGCTGAAGGCTTTTGAACAGCCACTCAGGGTTACTCGACATAAATACAATTTGATCTTTATCGTCAGCAACAAAAAAACTCTGTTTGCCTTTCCAACTTGCTTCAATCAGCGATAAATCCATCTTTACGACAATGACGCCAATAATCTCGGCGGCATAGGAGACGGGGTAAGAATAATAATAGCCTCGCTTTCCAGAGGTTGAACCTAGCGCAAAATATTGATTTTCATTGCCAATAATCGCTTCTTGAAAGTAGGGGCGGAAAGCAAAGTTACGACGAATAAAAGAACGCGGTTGATTCCAGTTACTGGCTGCAATGGTGGTGCCGATACTGTCTAGTAGGTAGGTGTCGGATGCTTGAATCACCGAGTTTACGTGCTCTAGATAACGATTAGTGAGTTCGATTTGCGCAGAGTTACTTGGAGAGTGCAGGGCATCGACCAGCTCTTTGTCTTTTGAAAGCAGCTCGGGAATGTGCGCGAACTTATCCAATTGGCTTGAAATATGAACAGAAAAGCGGTCCAGCTTAGATTGATGATCATTTAACAAACTTTCATGGCTCGTGCTCCACACCCAATGACCGCCAAACACCATCAGTAAACTGTATGTGACCATTAACAGTATTGGGATTTTAAAAGCTTGAAACATGAAGGCTCTCCGCTGATTTCTTTGGTAAACAATCAAGCCTGTCTTCTCTCGTTTATGGTAGCAAATAGCGGTAGTTTTTGCTGAAAGCAGAGAGTGAACAGATGGATGTAGGTTAAGGGTTTGTAACGGGGATTGTTGAAAAAGTTATCGACTCTGAGGGGTAAAACAAGAGCAAGATCTCTTTTTAAGGTTTTTAGCAAAAAAAGCCCTCGATTCCCTTGAAAAAGTCGCTATTGTCCCCATTTCTGTTGTGCTAAGTGATGATTTGATCGTTTTTGTATCACTTAGTTGGACGAATTTAGAGCATTCATCATCATGCAGAGGTGAACGGCTCGACAGAGATTAAACAGATCGCTAGAATGTCGCGTCTAAAATTTCTGTCCTGAGGCTAATCGGAGATACCTTTCTTGTTTCTGAAAACAAGCTTTCTTGCGTTTTAATCGACGTGTGAAGAACGAAGATATCGCTGATTAGTCTGGTGTTTGGTTGAATAATCAATTCAGACATCAATGCTCGATTTTAAATTAGGTGTTCGGATAGAGCACTACACAAGGATGCAGCCAACAACGTCTGCTTTTGAATTAAAGCTAAGTTACGGCTCATATGCTCAGATTACTGAGCCAGTTTTGAGGTTTATATAATGCAAGTTACTGTTGAAACGCTAGAAGGCCTAGAGCGCCGTCTTAATATTACTGTTCCTGCTGCTAACATCGAAGATGCAGTTACAGCTGAACTACGCAACATCGCGAAAAACCGTCGTTTCGATGGTTTCCGTAAAGGCAAAGTGCCAATGAAGATGGTTGCTAAAATGTACGGCAAAGCAGTACGTCAAGACGTGATGGGCGAAGTAATGCAACGTCACTTCATCGAAGCGATCGTTAAAGAGAAAATCAACCCAGCTGGCGCACCTACTTTCGCACCAGTTGAAAACAACGAAGGCGCTGACCTAGTATTCAACGCAACTTTTGAAGTTTACCCAGAAGTTGAGCTGAAAGGTCTAGAAAACATCACTGTTGAGAAACCAGCAGTAGAAGTTAAAGAAGCTGACGTTGAAGAGATGATCGAAACTCTACGTAAGCAACAAGCAACTTGGACTGAAGTTGAAGCTGCTGCTGACGCTGGTTCTCGTGCAACTATCGACTTCGTTGGTTCTATCGACGGTGAAGAGTTTGAAGGCGGCAAAGCTGAGAACTTCCCACTAGAGATGGGCGCTGGTCGCATGATCCCTGGTTTTGAAGACGGTATCGTTGGTAAAACAGCAGGTATGGAATTCGAAATCGACGTAAACTTCCCAGAAGATTACCACGCTGAAAACCTAAAAGGTAAAGCAGCTAAGTTTGCAATCAAAGTAAACAAAGTTGAAGCTCGTGAACTTCCAGAACTAAACGAAGAATTCGTTGCTAAGTTCGGCGCAACTGACGGCGTTGAAGGTCTTAAAGCTGAAGTTCGTAAGAACATGGAGCGTGAGCTTAAGCAAGCTGTTAAGAACCGCATCAAAGAGCAAGCTATCGACGGTCTAGTTAACGAAAACAACATCGACGTACCTTCTGCTCTTATCGATCAAGAAATCGGTGTTCTACGTCAACAAGCTGCTCAACGTTTCGGTGGCAACACTGAAGCTGCTGACCAACTTCCACGTGAGCTGTTCGAAGAGCAAGCTAAACGTCGCGTAGTTGTAGGTCTTCTTCTTGGTGAAGTAATCAAGACTGAAGAACTAAAAGCTGACGACGAGAAAGTTAAAGCTATCATCGAAGAGATGGCTACAGCATACGAAGATCCAACAGAAGTTATTGCTTACTACGAGCAAAACGAGCAAATGATGAACAACATGCGCAATGTTGCTCTAGAAGAGCAAGCTATTGATGCAATCATCGCTAAAGCTCAAGTTTCTGATAAAGAAGTTAGCTTCAACGAGCTAATGAATCAGCAACCTGCTTAATATAGTAATATCTGACGTAGAAGGTTGACGTACGGTCAACAATTCTGCTAACAATGGTCCGTATGATTTAATCATTCGGGCCATTTATTTTAGGGACATAAGAATATGAGCTACCAAGAAAAAAATACAATGCCATCGATTATGGACGCACTAGTTCCTATGGTGGTTGAACAGACTTCCCGTGGTGAACGTTCTTACGATATTTATTCTCGTCTATTAAAAGAACGTATCATTTTCTTAACAGGTCAAGTGGAAGACCACATGGCAAATCTTGTCGTGGCTCAACTGCTTTTCTTGGAATCAGAAAACCCAGACAAAGATATCTATCTTTACATCAACTCACCTGGCGGTAGCGTAACAGCAGGCATGTCTATCTACGACACAATGCAGTTCATCAAGCCAAACGTGAGCACAGTATGTATGGGTCAAGCTTGCTCTATGGGTGCATTCTTACTAGCGGGTGGTACTCCTGGTAAGCGTCACGTGCTTCCAAACTCACGTGTAATGATTCACCAGCCACTTGGCGGTTTCCAAGGCCAAGCGTCTGATATTCAAATTCACGCGCAAGAGATCCTAACGATCAAACAAAAGCTAAACAAACTATTGGCAGAGCACACAGGTCAGCCTCTAGAAGTTGTTGAGCGCGATACAGATCGTGATAACTTCATGTCTGCTGATCAAGCAGTAGAATACGGCTTGGTGGATTCAGTTCTTAATCACCGCGGTCAATAATTGCAGGGCAATTGTTTAACGCAAAGTGATTCAAATTGATATACACTCAAGCATAGAGAGTTAAGGCTAAGAGGTTAGCGAATGACAGATAAAAGCAAAGAGGGTGGTAGCGGTAAACTGCTTTACTGCTCTTTCTGTGGCAAAAGCCAACACGAAGTTCGCAAGTTAATCGCAGGTCCTTCTGTTTACATTTGTGATGAATGTGTCGATCTTTGTAACGACATTATTCGTGAAGAAATTAAAGATGTTCTTCCTAAGAAAGAATCGGAATCGCTGCCAACGCCGCGTGAGATTCGTGAGCATCTTGACGACTATGTAATCGGTCAAGAATACGCGAAGAAAGTGCTAGCAGTTGCAGTTTATAACCACTACAAGCGTTTACGTAATGGTGATACGACAGCTGAAGGCGTAGAGCTAGGTAAGAGTAACATTCTTCTTATCGGTCCTACTGGTAGTGGTAAAACACTACTGGCTGAAACATTGGCTCGTTTCCTAGACGTTCCTTTCACAATGGCAGACGCAACAACACTAACCGAAGCGGGTTACGTGGGCGAAGATGTTGAAAACATCATCCAGAAGTTGCTTCAGAAATGTGATTACGACGTAGCGAAAGCGGAACGCGGCATTGTTTACATCGATGAAATCGACAAGATTTCTCGTAAAGCTGAAAACCCATCAATCACGCGTGACGTGTCTGGTGAAGGTGTACAGCAAGCTCTACTAAAACTTGTTGAAGGTACAGTAGCTTCAGTTCCACCTCAAGGTGGTCGTAAGCATCCACAGCAAGAGTTCTTGCAAGTGGACACGTCTAAGATCTTATTTATCTGTGGTGGTGCGTTTGCAGGCCTAGATAAAGTGATTGAACAGCGTGTAGAAACAGGTTCAGGTATCGGCTTTGGCGCAGAAGTGCGTTCAAAAGATGAAACCAAAACTATCGGTGAATTGTTCACTCAAGTAGAACCTGAAGATCTAGTGAAATATGGTCTGATTCCAGAATTCATTGGTCGTCTACCTGTGACAACAACACTGACAGAGCTTGATGAAGAAGCGCTAATCCAAATCCTATGTGAGCCAAAGAATGCACTTACAAAACAGTACGCAGCATTATTTGAGCTTGAGGATACAGAGTTAGAATTCCGTGAAGATGCTTTACGTGCCATTGCTAAGAAAGCAATGAACCGTAAAACAGGTGCTCGTGGTCTACGTTCTATCTTGGAGGGTGTTCTACTAGAAACTATGTACGAACTGCCATCTTCAACTGATGTAAGCAAGGTTGTGATTGATGAGTCGGTAATTAATGGTGAGTCAGAACCACTATTAATTTACAGCAACTCAGATAACCAAGCAGCTGTTGCAGAGTAGGTCTTTTTTAGACAAGTCACTCAAATTGAAAAAGGAGGTAAGCAATTACCTCCTTTTTTTTATTCTTCCATTGAATCCAGTCGTTTAAGCCCCATATACTGCTTTATAAGTTAAAGCGGAAGAGAGAAATATATGAACTTGGAACGTTCCGAGCGTATCGAAATCCCCGTGCTACCTCTACGTGATGTAGTGGTTTACCCACACATGGTTATTCCATTGTTTGTTGGTCGTGAAAAATCGATTACTTGCCTTGAATCGGCAATGGAAGCTAACAAACAAGTACTACTTGTAGCGCAGAAAGAAGCGGACACTGATGAGCCTTCAATTGACGACCTATTTAAAGTAGGAACTGTCGCTACCATTCTTCAGTTACTAAAGCTCCCTGATGGTACTGTTAAAGTGCTTGTCGAAGGTCAGCAGCGTGCAAAAATTCACCAATTCAAAGAAAGTGAGTTTTTCTTAGCGGACGCAGAATACGTTGTAACCTCAGAACTTGACGAAAAAGAACAAGAAGTGGTTGTTCGCAGCGCGATCAATCAATTCGAAGGCTTTATTAAGCTGAACAAAAAGATTCCACCAGAAGTTCTAACATCTCTGAACGGTATTGATGAGGCAGCTCGCCTTGCTGATACGATTGCTGCACACATGCCACTTAAACTGGTAGACAAGCAGCACGTTCTAGAAATCTTAGATGTGACTGAACGTCTGGAATTCTTGATGGGCCAAATGGAGTCAGAAATTGACATCTTGCAAGTTGAAAAACGCATTCGTGGCCGCGTTAAGAAGCAAATGGAAAAATCTCAGCGTGAGTACTACCTGAATGAGCAAATGAAAGCGATTCAGAAAGAACTTGGCGAGATGGACGACGCTCCTGATGAATTCGAGACTCTGAAGAAGAAGATCGAAGACTCTAAGATGCCTCAAGAAGCTCGTGAAAAAACCGAGCAAGAACTGCAAAAACTGAAAATGATGTCGCCAATGTCTGCTGAAGCAACAGTAGTACGTAGCTACATTGATTGGATGGTGGGCGTTCCTTGGGCTAAGCGTTCAAAAGTGAAAAAGAATCTAGCGAAAGCGGAAGAGATCTTAAACGAAGACCACTACGGCTTAGAGCGTGTTAAAGAACGTATTCTTGAATACTTGGCAGTACAAAACCGTATCAACAAGCTAAAAGGCCCAATCCTTTGTCTTGTTGGTCCTCCTGGTGTAGGTAAAACCTCGCTAGGTCGTTCGATTGCTGCGGCAACGGGTCGTAAGTACACGCGTATGGCACTTGGTGGCGTTCGTGATGAAGCTGAGATTCGTGGTCACCGTCGTACGTACATCGGTTCACTTCCGGGTAAACTGATCCAGAAGATGTCTAAAGTTGGTGTTAAGAACCCACTGTTCCTATTAGATGAGATCGATAAGATGTCTTCTGATATGCGTGGCGACCCATCTTCAGCACTTCTAGAAGTTCTAGATCCAGAACAAAACAACGCATTTAACGATCACTACCTAGAAGTAGATTACGATCTGTCAGATGTTATGTTCGTGGCAACATCGAACTCGATGGACATTCCTGGGCCTCTACTGGACCGTATGGAAGTGATTCGTCTATCTGGTTACACAGAAGATGAGAAGCTGAACATTGCTAAGAGCCATTTACTGGACAAGCAAGTTCAACGCAACGGTCTTAAGCCTCATGAAATTGAGATTGAAGACTCTGCAATCATCGGCATCATTCGTTACTACACGCGTGAAGCGGGTGTACGTAGCCTAGAGCGTGAAATCTCAAAGATCTGTCGTAAAGCAGTGAAGAACATCTTGCTAGACAGCGATCTTAAGTCTGTAACGGTTAACATTGATAACCTGAAAGAGTACTTAGGTGTTCAACGCCACGACTTCGGTAAAGCGGATGAAAGCAACCGTATCGGTCAAGTAACAGGCCTAGCGTGGACTCAAGTGGGTGGTGATCTACTGACTATCGAGACCGAAGCAATGCCGGGCAAAGGTAAGCTAACGCAAACTGGCTCACTTGGCGACGTGATGAAAGAGTCGATTCAAGCGGCAATGACAGTGGTTCGTTCTCGTGCTGAAAAACTGGGTATCAACTCAGATTTCTACGAAAAACGTGACATTCACGTTCACGTACCAGAAGGTGCTACACCGAAAGATGGCCCGAGTGCGGGTATCGCAATGTGTACTGCACTTGTCTCTAGCTTGACGGGTAACCCGGTTAAAGCAGAGGTCGGTATGACAGGTGAAATTACCCTTCGTGGTGAAGTTTTACCTATCGGTGGCTTGAAAGAAAAACTGCTTGCTGCACACCGTGGCGGCATCAAAACTGTACTGATCCCTAAAGACAATGAGCGTGATTTGGAAGAGATTCCAGACAACGTAATCGCTGACTTGAAGGTGATCCCGGTTCAGTGGATTGATGAAGTACTCAAAGTCGCGCTAGAACGAGATCCGTCAGGGGTCGAGTTTGACGTGAAAAAATAGTGATGCATAGCAAAAATAAGTAAAGAATTACGCTGATAGGCCCGAAAAGGCTTGTCAGCGTTTTTTTTGGACGCTAAGTTATTGATCAAAGCGGCAGCCCTTTTGCAATAAGGCTTGCGGCTAAATTAAAACCAAAATGGAACGTACAGTCATCAGAAGTAGTCACAGATGACACATAGGGGAAAAACAGTGAATAAAACACAACTAGTAGAATCAATCGCAGAAAACGCAGACATCTCTAAAGCTTCAGCTGGCCGCGCTCTAGACGCATTCATCGAAGCAGTTGGCACAACGCTACAATCTGGTGACCAAGTTGCACTTGTTGGCTTTGGTACTTTCAGTGTTCGTACTCGTGCTGCTCGTACAGGTCGTAACCCAAAAACTGGTGAAGAGATCCAAATCGCAGAAGCTAAAGTACCTGGCTTCAAAGCGGGTAAAGCACTTAAAGACGCATGTAACTAATTTTCACTGCTGAAACCTCCATTTAAGAGGGGAAGGCAGTAAAATGCGTTTACTGTTTGAAAAATGATGTTTCATTCTTAAACAGTATGTGTACAAAGCACATTGAACTTATTTAAATTATGCGCATCCTACTGATGCGCATTTCTTTTTCTGATAATATCGCGTGAATAGATTTTTATTTTGAAGCCAATGCTTCATATCCGGAGAGCACTTAAATTATGATGGATCGATTACGCGAAGGCGTGAATAGCATCGCGGTAAAAATTATCCTTGGGTTGATTATCCTGTCATTCGTATTCGCAGGTGTAGGCAGCTACATCACCGGTGGCGGTAACAACGCAGCAGCTAAAGTTGGCAACACAGAAATTGCTCGTGGTGAGTTCGAACAGGCTTACCAAAACGAACGTAATCGTATGCAGTCTCAACTTGGCGATTACTTCGCGCAAATGCTTGCAGACCCTGCTTACGTAGAGTCTTTCCGTAAATCAGTACTTGATCGCATGATCAATGACGTACTGCTTGAGCAGCAAGCTGAGTCTCTAGGCCTACGAATCAGTGATTCTCAAATCCGCACCATGATTCTAGAAATGCCTCAGTTCCAAACGGCGGGTCAATTCGACCAAGAAGTTTACCAATCGGCACTACGTCGTGCAGGTTTCAGCGCAGAGAGCTTCGCTGAATACATGCGTCGTGACCTAATGCGCAACCAGCTTGTGACTGCACTTCAAGGCAGTGAATTCGTTCTTCAGGGCGAAATCGATACTCAGAGCAAGCTTATCGCACAAACTCGTGACATTCGCACAGTGACACTGTCTGTTGCTGACCTTGCAAAAGACATCGAGTTAACTGACGAGCAAATCGAACAGTACTACCAAGAGAACCCAGCAGCTTACACTCGTCCAGAGCAAGCTAAGGTATCTTACATTGAGCTTTCTGCTGAAGCGCTTAAGTCTCAGCTTGAAGTAAGCGATGAAGAAGCACAGAAATACTACCAAGAGCACCTAGACAAGTACTCAACGGAAGAGCAACGTAAAGTTAGCCACATCCTAGTTCAAGGCGATGACGAAGCGAAAGCTCAGGCAATCCTAGACGAGCTAAATGCAGGCGCTGATTTTGCTACGCTAGCGGAAGAGAAATCTGACGACTTCGGTAGTGCAGACGTTGGCGGTGACCTAGGTTGGATTGAGCGCGATGTTATGGACCCTGCATTCGAAGACGCGGCTTTCGCTCTTGAGAATATTGGCGATACTACTGGCCTAGTTAAATCTGATTTCGGCTACCACATCATCAAGCTAGACGAACTAAAAGCGTCTCAAGCTCAGCCTTACACTGAAGTAGCGGCAGAGATTAAGACAGAGCTTCTAGACCAACACGCAGTTGATCAGTTCTACGAGCAACAAACTGAGCTAGAAAAAGTAGCGTTTGAATTCCCAGATTCTCTAGATGATTCTGCAGAAGCTATCAACGCGAAGATCACAACGACAGATTTCATCTCTCAAGTTGACGCTCCAGAAGTTCTGATGACGCCTGCAGTTATGCAAGCTATCTTGAGCCCTGAAGTGAAAGAAGACGGTCTAAACTCGGAAGTTATCGAAGTTGCACCTGAGCACGTAATTGTTGTTCGTGTAGAAGAGACTCGTGATGAGACAGTTCTTCCTCTAGCTGAAGTGAAAGATCAAGTTGTCGCTGCACTGTCTGCTGTACAAGCAGAGCAGCAAGCGGTTGAGCTAGGTGTTTCTCTAGTGAACGAACTTGAGCAAGGCAATGAAGCAGTACTAGCGGACAACAACCTTGAGTTCACTGAACTTGAAACGATTGACCGTAACTCGCCATTAGCGGCATCTGTATTCGCTCTAGCGAAACCAGAAGCAGGTCAAGCTGTGTTCGGTCAATCTAAAGACCAAGACGGTAATATCGTTGTTGTTGAGCTTTCTAAAGTAACGGCTGAGATCAACCCAGCCTACAGCACTCAAATTGGTGCACAGTTGGAGCGAGTTGGTAACCAGCAAGACCTGACTAACGTATTAAACGTACTTCGTAAAAACGCAGACGTTGAATACTACGTAGTGGGTCAAGGTCAGTAAGCGTTTGATTACCTCAGTAGCAAGCTCAAGTTAGAGCTTACTACTGAAATCAATACGTGATTGTTAGGCTTTAATTCAGATTTGTGAGCCAACAAACAAGCTGATGAAAATAAGATGTATAACGAAGCGGGTCACTTAGGTGATCCGCTTTATTTTTATCTGGTGATTGTGTTATCTAGCGCGGCAAATGCATAAGTTACGTTTTTTGAACAAAGGAACTATTTATGCGCACGATATATTCAACACTAATTCTTTCATTTCTGATGCTCTTAAGCCCTGCCGTGTTTGCAGACAGCCCAACCAAGGATGAGCTTTACGAAGGCATTGAGATTACGGTCAACATCAATACCGCGACGGCAGAAGAACTTTCAGCACTATTGGTTGGCGTGGGTGACAAGAAAGCCAAAGAAATCGTCGATTACAGAGATCAGAACGGGGCATTTACTACTGCTGATGATTTGGTGAGTGTCAAAGGGATAGGTGAAGCGACGGTTGAAAAGAACCGCGAAAGAATTCAACTTTGACCCGTTTTTCTACTTGTTAGAAATGAAGCGATAGATATGAAGCCTCCGGCCAATGCACCTGCTAGGTGGGCTTCAATCGCGATACGAGCATTAATCAGTTCACCAGTCGTGCTAGAAGGGCCAATAAGCTGCTCCCAAGCGATTTTAGCGACTAATCCGAATACTAACAGCCAACTAGACTTCCTGCCGTTTAAAGCCTCTCTGAGCGCGAATAAGCCAAACAACCCATGCAAAGTGCCCGATAGGCCAACGTAGATCTGAATACTTGAAAACAACAGAGCGACGCCAGTCACTAAACTGATCACAAGCAAAGCAACAACAAGCTGTTTTTTACTCGGTTGAAACAGGTAGCTGATGATCCACAAGCCTGCTAGATTCATCAGAAGATGCGAGTAGTTGGTATGTGAAAAGTTTCCTGTTAGGATTCGCCACCATTGCCCATCGGCAATCGCATTGCTATCCCAAACGACCCAAGCTTGTATTGGCTCAAATTGGAATAAGACGCATAAAAGTGAAATGAAAATTAAAACAGGGTACACATTAAATCCATGTCTCGTTATTGCCCCCAATGCAGCAAGGCTTTGAAAGCTTGTATTTGTCAGTGGGTTACACCACTCGAATCGAATGTTGAGCTTATCATTCTTCAGCACCCATCAGAAGAGCATCGTCCGATGGGAACAGCGCGTATTCTCTCGTTATCTCTTAATAACAGCGTGACGTTTGTTGGCGAAGACTTTTCAGACAACGAACAACTCAACGCATTGTTGTGCGATGAACAGTATCAACATGTGATTTTATACCCAAGCGAAAACTCTGTTTCAGTTGAGTCGGCGACATCTCCCAATAAGAAGCTGCGTGTGATTTTATTGGATGGCACGTGGAAGAAAGCATTCAAGATGTGGCAAGTATCGAGTAACTTGCATGCGTTGAACACGGTTCATTTACCGAAAGATCTCAAGGGTAATTACCGAATTCGCAAAGCACCCAGTGAAAATAGCCTTTCAACCGTTGAAGCTGGCTATCATTTACTTAGCTTGTTAGAGCGTGATGGCGACTTTAGCCCTTTGCTAACGGCATTTGACCAAATGATTCAGTTTCAAATCAATCAAATGCCGCCGGGCGTGTTTGAGAAAAACTACTTAGATTAAGCCGTTTTAGTAAAGTGAGTCAGGAATTAAAACTCGGTATGAGCTGAGAACAGTTGCTGATGCATTTTCTGCGCAAGATCATCAGTCATCGATGAAATGTAATCGGCTATCACGCGCATTTTTCGAGACTCATCTTGATGTTGTAGCCATTGCTTCTTGATGGGCAGTGGCAGCAAGCGTTCAGGATCTGCGCTGAATGCTTCAAACATATCCATGATGATCTGTTGACCTTTGTATTCGATGACCTGAACCTGTGGCACTTGAATAACGAACTCGCTGACAAAGTGTTTCAGCTTATCGAGTGTGCCGTCCATGCTCGGCTCGAGCACCGCATTGTAAGCCAACAGTACATTCTCAAAGTTAGCCTCCACTCGCTTAATCGAGATACTGGTCAACAGTGCGTTGACTATCCCACCAATCGCATCTTTTCGACGATACTGTTCACCAGAGAAAAGCATCTCTGTAATTGAATCTAGGTGTTCACAAATCCATGGGTCGGCCATCTCTTTCAGTTGAGGGTAAGCCGATTCGACCCACTGAGCTTTGGTCACAGAGCCAAGCACAATCGCATCTTCTAAATCGTGCACGCCATACGCGATGTCGTCAGCAAGTTCCATGATCGAACAATCCAGTGACTTATATTTGGTCTTGTTGTGCTCAAGTGGCTCGGTATGCGTTTTTCTTTTCTGTTTTAGGAGCTGTTGGTCGCTGCTTGAAAGCGGTTCAAGCACCCAGTTAAACAACTCTTCATCATGATCGTAGATGCCTTTTGCTGGCATCCAATCTTTAGCTCGGAGTTGTCGTTGATGCTTAACGGGTTCAGACTGCAATTTAGCTTGAACCTCACTCAGCAGAGAAGGGTACTTAATTAGACCTAACAAAGTGCGTCGAGATAGGTTCATCCCGTGATGTTCAGTGTAAGGTTCTAGCTGTGTGACTATGCGAAACGTTTGAGCGTTGCCCTCAAAGCCGCCGTGGTCGCGCATCATGTAGTTGAGTGCGACTTCGCCGCCATGTCCATAGGGTGGATGACCGATGTCGTGAGCCAAACACAGTGAATCAATCAAACTGTCTGAGGGTAATAGGTCTCGAAATTCGGGCTGCTTTTTCTTCAGTTGAGCGACGATACCGGTGCCAAGCTGAGCGGCCTCAAGAGAGTGGGTAAGGCGCGTTCGGTGAAAGTCGTTGACCGTGGTGCCATGGATCTGGGTTTTCGCTTGTAAGCGACGGAAAGCAGCAGAGTGAAGCACGCGCGCACGGTCACGCTGATACGGGCTGCGGTGGTCATCCCGTCTTATTTTATGTTCATCGTCATTTCGATGCTGCCATTCTTGTTCGAGTACAAAGGGTGGTTCGAGTTGAGAATTCAAAATAGCACCTATCAAATTGATTTTATTTAGCTAATTAAAAACAACTTATACCCAGCTAGCTTATCTCGTCTAGTGATAATTCAAAGCTCGGTGCGAATGTGGTGAGAAAGTAGTCCATTTCTGGGCTTTTGCGTTGTTCGAGTGTCTCTTCCAATCGGCGCTTGGCTTGCTCGTATTCATGATTGCCCGCACTGAGCTCTTCCAAGCATTTCAGGTACGCACAGATAGTATCTGCCTGCTTGACGATGCTTTGCTCTTCTTTACTCGCAGTACCAGATATTAAGAAGGGGGCGAAGTCGTCTCTGAACTCTTCTGGCAACATCGAAAGCAGTCTTTGTTCTGCCGCGGCTTCTATCTTCTTATACTCTTGTGCAATATCCGGGTTGTAGTATTTAACTGGCGTTGGCAAATCACCCGTCAGTACCTCACTGGTGTCGTGGTACATGCCAAGCAGAGCAATGTGCTCGGGGTTAAGCTGACCATCAAACTTCTTGTTTTTGATCAGTGCCAAGGCGTGTGCCACGAAAGCAACCTGTAGGCTATGTTCTGAAATGTTCTCGCTTGATACCGAACGCATCAGGGGCCAGCGTTGAATTAGCTTCATGCGTGCGAGATGGGCAAAGAAATGGCTCTGTTTCATAAATGTCCTTATAGTACCAATCGTAGTAAATAACTGGTCATCCTAGCTTGTTAAAAAACTCGATAACTATGTTAGAATTTTTGATTGTAGAATAACTACTTATCGAAAAATTCTGCCTTGTTCTCAAGCTTTTTCCCTACGCTATTTCTGAACACTTACTGTGATTGGTATAAACAATACTCCACTCGTATCTTGTGTTTGCACAGGGATACGAGACAGCGGATACAAAAAAGGCTCCTAAACAGGAGCCTTTTAAGCATAGAAGTGAATGAATACAAGTTAAAGTCTTTTAAAACAGCAAATTGTAGCCATCTTTCTTTGTGCTCATTAACCTTCGATGAGGTCGTCTTGGCTGTAAGTCTGTAAGAAGCGCTCTAAACGACCAATTGCGATTTCTAGATCTTCGATGTGCGGCAGAGTCACGATACGGAAGTGATCCGGTTTCGGCCAATTGAAGCCCGTACCTTGAACCAATAGCACCTTCTCTTGCTTAAGGAAGTCGAGTACAAACTTCTGATCGTCTTTGATGTTGTACATGTTGGTGTCGATTTTAGGGAACAGGTACATTGCACCTTTCGGTTTCACACAAGAAACGCCAGGGATCTTGTTGATCAGTTCCCATGCACGGTCACGCTGTTCAAGCAGTCGACCGCCTGGAAGAATCAGCTCATTGATACTCTGATAGCCACCGAGTGCGGTTTGGATAGCGTGTTGCATCGGAACGTTGGCACACAAACGCATTGAGGCCAGCATTTCTAGTCCTTCAACGTAGCCTTTCGCTAGGTGTTTAGGGCCTGTTAAGAACATCCAACCACCACGGAAACCACATACACGGTAAGCTTTAGATAGGCCGTTGAACGTGACCATTAATACGTCTTCAGCAAGCGTTGCCACTGAAGTGTGTACCGCACCGTCGTAAAGTACTTTGTCGTAGATTTCA
The DNA here is from genome assembly GCF_001691235.1 of Vibrio sp. ZF57. Classification (NCBI taxonomy): domain Bacteria; kingdom Pseudomonadati; phylum Pseudomonadota; class Gammaproteobacteria; order Vibrionales; family Vibrionaceae; genus Vibrio; species Vibrio sp. ZF57. Next base: position 111,534 of record NZ_MAKD01000012.1, read on the forward strand.
TCGGCGAAGATGATCAAACCGTGCTCACGAGCAATCTCAACCACTTGTAATAGGAAATCACGGCTGTATACCGCGCCTGTTGGGTTGTTCGGGTTGATAAGAACGATGCCGCGCGTCTTTGGTGAGATCTTCGCGCGCATGTCGTCTAAATCTGGATACCAATCAGCATCTTCATCACACATGTAGTGAACCGGTGTACCACCAGAAAGCGCAACAGACGCTGTCCATAGTGGGTAATCCGGAGCGGGAACTAAGATTTCATCACCATTATCCAGTAGCGCTTGCATAGACATAACGATAAGCTCTGATGCGCCGTTACCAATGTAAACGTCTTCTACATCAAGGTTACGTAGGCCTTTTTTCTGGTAGTGCTGAACAACCGCTTTGCGGGCTGAATAGATGCCTTTTGAGTCGCAGTAACCTTGAGATGTCGGTAGGTTACGGATTACGTCAACAAGGATTTCATCAGGGGCGTCAAAACCAAATGGGGCGGGGTTACCAATATTAAGCTTCAGTATTTTATGCCCTTCTTCTTCCATGCGCTTAGCATGTTTGAGTACAGGCCCCCTGATTTCGTAGCATACGCTGTTGAGTTTTGACGACATCCCGATATTTTGCATTGCCGATTTCCTGAAATTAATTTAAATACTTTATTAAAGTACCGCAAAATGGCGTTTGATAGAATAAAAATCTGATGAATGTCGCATTTCAGTATCACGTTTAGCCTTTTTGTTGTCACTCTTTTCTAAATTTTAATTAATCGCTTTCTTGGTTATTGGCTAAGATGAATAAAGGGGCGGGATCGCTTAAAATCACAGGAATGTTGAAAAGATATAGTACATTCTTGATCTAAGTGGGTACTGCCCATAAAGTATCAAACTAATATAATAATAATTTAGATGTGAACGAGGTCGATTTGTCACATTTCCAGCAAACTATCTCCGCTTTGATTGAGCGAGTACAAAATGCCCAAGCAAGCGAAGTTCGTTGTGTTGAAGTTCTAACGCAAAAACCATCGTTTGCATTTATAGAATGGCTTCATGCTCAACCGCTCTTTCCTAAGTTCTACTGGCAGTCACGCGACACTCGTGAAGAGGTTGTTGCGCTCGGACAGTTACATACGTTTTCAGATCCTGCACCCGCGTACGCTATTCTTGGTGAAGACCAACGAATCTGGGGTGGACGCTCGTTTGATGGGCACACCGCAAAGAACCGTCGCTGCATGGAGTCGTTTTTCTTCCTTCCTCAGGTTGAATTGATCCGCTTTGACAATACTTGGTCGCTGGCGGTTAATTTGTCCCCTGATCGCGTTTCTTCTATTAATGCTTTGAATAAGCTTTCTGTAGAAGCCGCGATATTGGCGCCTTTGTCTGCCCATATTGAACAGATCAATCACGTTCCAGAAAGAGAGCAGTGGGGCAACCTTGTCGATAAAGTGCTGCAAGGCATTAGCGATGAAGAGTACAAAAAAGTCGTTTTAGCACGTAAAACCACACTGCAACTCGATGCGCCTATCTGCGCAGCTCAATTACTTAAAGCCAGCTATCTGCAAAATCACCACAGTTTCCACTTTATGTTGGTGCTGGATTCTAAACACAGTTTCATTGGCTCGACACCAGAGCGCTTATATAGCCGACATGGTACGGAGCTTGATACCGAGGCGCTTGCTGGAACCATTGGTCGCGGAGAGAACGCTACTGAGGATATGGAACTGGCCAACTGGCTTTCTCAAGACAGCAAAAACCTCAATGAGAACCAGTATGTGGTCGACGACATCATTGAGCGTCTCACTCCTCATTCTCAAACGGTCCATGTTGAAAAGGATGCGCGTCTAGTGCGCTTGCGTAAGGTGCAGCATTTGAAGCGCAATATCCATGCTCAGCTCAACAATGGCGTTAATGGTGTGCAGTTGCTTGCTGCCTTACAGCCAACTGCTGCGGTGGCGGGTTTACCTCGTAAAGAGGCGATGGATTTCATTCTTGAACACGAACCGTTTGCACGAGGTTGGTATGCAGGCTCTGTAGGCTATATCAGTCATCAGCGAGCGGAATTCTGCGTGGCGATTCGAAGCGCCTTGATTGTAAACGATCAAGTACAACTGTTTGCTGGCGCGGGGATCGTGCCGGGATCGGTTGCCGAGCATGAGTGGCAAGAGCTGAATAAGAAGATGTCGACTCTGCTCAGTCTCATTTCTGATCACCCACCATTAGGTGTGGCGTCATGAATCACGACCAAGCTGTATTAAACAGAGTTTGGTGTAACACATTACTTGAAGAGCTTGCCCGCAGCGGTGTTGAACATGTTTGCATCGCGCCAGGCTCTCGTTCAACACCATTAACACTCGAAGCCGAAGCTAACTCTAAGCTAACCTTACATACGCACTTTGATGAGCGCGGGCTTGGCTTCTTGGCTTTAGGTTTAGCTAAAGCGAGCAACAAACCCGTTGCGGTGGTTGTTACTTCTGGAACTGCCGTAGCTAACCTTCTACCAGCGACCGCTGAATCTGGATTAACGCGAGAAAAGCTAATCTTGTTGACCTCCGATCGACCGATTGATTTAGTCGACTGTGGTGCCAATCAAGCGATTCAGCAGCAGGGTATCTTTTCGTCTCACGTTGAAACGGCACTAAACCTTCCAAGTCCAACGACACAAGTTTCTTTGAATTGGCTTTTGACGTCGGTTGATAACGCACTGGCGAAACAGCGCAGCGTCGGTGGGGCTATTCATATCAACTGTCCGTTCCCAGAACCGCTTTATTCTAAGAGTAGTGCTGAGATGTATGCTGACTACAATAGCAGTATCGCTGGGTGGAGCTCGTCAACAACCCCGTATTCTAATACCTGTTTACCCAATCATTTGACTGTACAGCCGATAGCGCCGGGCGATTACCTAGAGCGTAAAGGTGCGGTGATTATTGGTTCGATTGATAAAGAAGCGGCGACAAAATCACAGCAGTTTGCTTCGGCTTTGGGCTGGCCAATTTTCTGTGATCCTCAATCGGGCGTGAGCAGTGATTGGAAGCATTATGATCTGTGGTTACAGAGTGACTCAGTCAAAGAGCAACTCAACCAGTGTGATTTCATTCTTCAGTTTGGTGAGCGCATTGTTTCTAAGCGATTAAACCAATGGGTTAAGTCACAAGCGGCTTGGTTCGATTGCACGCAATATGTCGTGGTTTCACCTGATGCGCACCGTATAAATCAAGACCATCTGCCTCAAACTCATATTGTTGCCAATATTGAGTCATGGATAACCGATCAACACCTGCCAACGTTGTTGTGCAAACACTCGGGTTGGGCGACGCCTTTAATCGAGGTGGCTAATATCGTTCAGCAACTCGCACTCGCACAAATCTCTAATAACGACCAACTGACAGAGTTGAGCGTTGCCGTTGACTTGTCGTCTAGACTTAAGGGCAGAGAGCTTTTTGTGGGAAATAGCTTGATGGTAAGGCTGGTGGATATGCTGTCATCAATCTCTGCGACTCAAGTCTACAGCAACCGCGGTGCATCGGGCATTGATGGCTTGGTGGCGACGGCTGCGGGAGTGATAAAAGCCAACCAGAATCCTTTGATGATGCTGATTGGTGACACCTCTTTGTTGTACGACCTAAATTCGCTGGCGCTACTTACTCACAGCACAACACCAATGGTTATTGTGGTTACCAATAACGATGGTGGGGCAATCTTTGATTTTTTGCCGGTTCCTGAGCAACAAAAACAGTCTCTATATCAAATGCCTCATGGTTTCAATTTTGAACATGCTGCTGCGCAATTCCATCTTGGTTATGCGGCGCCAGAAACCTTGAATTGCTATCAAACGCTCATCGAACAACATTTTGAACAAGGTCAGGGTACCTTGCTCGTAGAAGTTAAGACGCCTCCCGAACAAGCGTCTACTTTGCTGAAGCAATTCAGCTCAATGCTCACCGAGGCATTAGCCTAAGGACTTTACATGCTTTACTCCAATTATTACCCAGCAGTACAAGAATCTTCTGACAAACCTTTGCTTGTTTTTTTACATGGTTTACTCGGAAGCGGGGATGATTGGAGTGCATGCCACCCCTTCCTCGAAGACTTTCCTCGTCTTTGCATAGATTTGCCCGGACACGGACAAAGCCGGTTTATCGACCCTGTAGGCTTTGATCATTGCTGTACCAAGATAGTTCAGTGCATCACATCTCAGCTGGCTCTCAACGATCTTCCTGTCGATTATCCTATCGTGGTGATTGGGTATTCTATGGGGGGAAGGCTTGCCATGTATGGGGTAACAAGCCCTTGCTTCGAAACTCTTAACTTAGAGAAAGTCATCATTGAAGGTGGCAACTTTGGCTTGGAATGTGATGAAGAAAGAGCACAAAGGTTAGTACACGATACGCAATGGGCTGTTCGCTTTGCACAGCAGTCGATTGAAGATGTTTTAGACGATTGGTATCAACAAAGCGTCTTTTCTTCACTAAATCATGAGCAAAGACAAACTTTGGTCATAAAGCGTAGTGGTAACCTTGGAGTATCCGTAGCAAATATGTTGTTATCTACTTCGTTAGCTAAGCAACCGGATTTACGTGCCACATTGAAATCTCATGAGCATTTATTGCATTATGTATGTGGAGAAAAAGATCGTAAATTCATGGAGCTAGCTGAGAATAGTGGCTTTGAATATAGTCAGGTGGATTACGCGGGTCATAATGTTCATTTTGAGCAACCAGAGATGTTTTCAAATCTGATCATCCAATGTATCGCCAGTCGTTGATGAACTGACTGAGCGAACCTCTCGTATCAAGCGCTATAGAAAGCAGAGCAACACCGTCGCGACTCTACGCTAGTCGCGCTCTCTAATAGAACAATGGGAATCATCATGGCTAAAACAGTAGGCATCACAGAAGAAGAACTTTACGCAGCCGTTAACTGGCGCGATGAAAGCAGTCAATATGAAGATATTCAATACCACAAGTCTGATGACGGTATTGCGAAAATCACGATTGCTCGCCCTCAAGTGCACAATGCGTTCCGTCCACAAACCGTAAAAGAGATGATCAATGCACTGGCTGATGCTCGTTATGACGAGAAAGTTGGCGTAATCATTTTGACTGGTCTTGGTGAGAAGGCGTTCTGTTCTGGTGGTGACCAAAGTATCCGTGGTGACTACGGCGGTTACCAAGATGACTCAGGTACGCACCACTTGAATGTACTTGATTTCCAACGTCAAATTCGTACTTGTCCAAAACCAGTTATCGCAGCGGTATCGGGTTGGGCAGTCGGTGGCGGTCATGTACTTCACATGATGGCAGACCTTACTATTGCAGCTGAAAACGCGCAGTTCGGTCAGACGGGTCCTAAAGTGGGTTCTTTCGATGGCGGTTGGGGTGCTTCTTACATGGCTCGTATCGTTGGTCAAAAGAAAGCACGTGAAATCTGGTTCTTGTGCCGCTTCTACGATGCACAAGAAGCACTGGACATGGGCCTTGTAAACACCGTTGTTCCTGTTGCTGACCTAGAAAAAGAGACAGTTCGTTGGTGTCGTGAAGTGCTTCAACACAGCCCAATGGCACTGCGTTGCTTGAAAGCGGCACTGAACGCTGACTGTGATGGTCAAGCAGGCTTACAAGAGTTGGCTGGTAACGCAACCATGATGTTCTACATGACAGAGGAAGGCCAAGAAGGCCGCAACGCATTCAACGAGAAACGTCGACCGGACTTCGACAAGTTCCCGCGTAATCCATAGTCTTTCTCCTCTTCAAAATGAGTCGCTAATAGCGGCTCGTTTTGTTTTGATGTTCCCCGTTTTTTAGGAAACTTTATGAACTCAGTGAATTCTCAGCGTCACGCTAAACTTTACCGTTATCAATTACCTATGGATAGTGGTGTGGTTCTTCGTGACAATAAGTTGAACGAACGTGTTGGCTATATCATCCAACTTGAGTGTGATGGTAAAACTGGTTTTGGCGAAGTTGCGCCTTTGCCCGGTTTTAGCCAAGAAGATGCCGAACAAGCTGGCATTCAGCTTCAACACGAATTAGAGCTTTGGAGCCACAATAAGCCTCAAACGCCTTTCGACGAGCTGTATCCTTCTGTCGCGTTTGGCTTTTCAATGGCGATGATGGAATTGCGAGGCGATCTTAACGCTCAAGGTAACTACCAAGCGGCGCCTTTGTGTACAGGCGATCCAGATGAACTGATTCCTGTATTGAATGAGATGGTAGGCGAGAAGGTCGCGAAAGTGAAAGTCGGCCTCTACGAAGCGATTCGCGATGGCATGTTGGTTAGCTTATTCCTTGAGTCGATCCCTGATTTGATTCTAAGACTTGATGCCAACCGTGCGTGGAAGCCAGAGAAAGCGAAGCAATTCATTAAATACATTTCGCCGTCAATGCGCCAGCGTATAAGCTTTATCGAAGAGCCTTGCCAAAAGCCAGAAGACAGTTTGGCCTTTGCCATTGACCATGGTGTGGCGATTGCGTGGGACGAGACACTGCAAGAAGCGGTGCGCAGCCCGGAATTTGATCTTAGCGACCTTACTGGTGTTAAAGCAGTCGTGATCAAGCCAACTCTTATTGGTTCTGTCGAGCGTTGCGTGGCAATCATTGAGCGAGCACAGAAGCTTGGAATGAAACCTGTATTGAGCTCAAGCATTGAGTCGAGCCTAGGTCTGACTCAGATTGCTCGTCTGGCGCAGCAATATTTGCCAAATGAAGTGCCGGGGTTGGATACGATTGGCTTGTTCAAGCAGCAGCTAGAGGTTTCTTGGCCGGGCTGTCAGTTGCCTGTCTCTACGCTTGAAAAGCAACAATTGATTTGGTCTTCTTAGACCGAGCTATTTGAATGGCTATTTAGTTAGCTTAACAAGTTCTTAATCTATTTTTGGTTATCATATGATGCGCCCACAATCTAATCATCCCCCGCTCTGGGTAAAGTGGGCGCAGCAAAACCCACTTCAACCAGCGTTAGTGACCACTCACCGCACTTATACTTGGCAGCAAGTGTTTGTGTTGGTTAGTGAGTACCAACAACAGCTATCTCATCAAGGCCTATCTGAAGGTGATGTACTGACGATTGTTGGTAAGAATCAAGCTGAAGTGATCCCTGTTTATCTTGCCGCACTCAATTTGGGTGTGGTTTGTGCGTTTACGATGCCTCAGCCTAGTTTACGCCTGAAGCAAAAGCTCGATTCCTTATATCAAGCAGATCAACAGAGCTACCTTTGGCTCTTGGGCAATAGCGGAATAGAGCAATCAGAGACTGCCGATTTGAATACTCAGTTGGTGACCTTGCCTTGCCTAAGTGAACTGAAGTTTGATGGTGATGATGAGCAGATAACGACACCTCAAGAATCCAATTTCAATCCGCAAAATCTAGCGAGCATCGTATTCACTTCAGGTTCTACCGGAAACCCAAAAGCGGTCGTTCATACACTTGAGCAGCACCTATGCTCTGCGTCAGGGCTGCTTGAGGTGTTTCGTTATCAACAAGGTGACACGTGGTTACTGAGTTTACCTATGTACCATGTGTCGGGGCTGGCGATAGTTCATCGTTGGTTGGCGGCTGGTGGTTGCATCAAAATAGGCACAGGTCAGCTTGAAACCGATATAGAAGAATGCAGTCATGCTTCATTGGTCGCTACTCAACTACATCGATTGTTAAAGAGTAAGCAAGCACTTACTTTAACGCATGTACTTTTGGGTGGTAGTCATATACCAGAAGCACTTGGGCTCGAAGCTCAACAAATGGGCATCGAAACATGGCTTGGATACGGCATGACTGAAGCGGCTTCAACCGTGACCGCGAAGCTCGTTGATGCCGGCAGCACCGCCGGTTTTGTCCTTAACCATCGCCAGCTAAAAATTGAAGAACAACGTATCTTTATTGGTGGTGAGACGCTCGCGTCCGGGTATTACTATCAAGGTAACTTAACGCCATTAGTTGATAAGAGCGGTTGGTTTGATAGCAAAGATCTTGGTGAGTGGCTTGGCGAACAAGTGTCGATTATTGGCCGTGCCGACAACCAGTTTATTTCTGGTGGTGAGAACATTCATTGCGAAGAAATTGAGCGAGTACTCAATCAATTGTCTGAGGTTAATCAGGCTTTTATTGTTCCCATTGAAGATGATGAGTTCGGATTTCGACCTGCAGCGATTGTCGATTGTGCTGAGTTGCCAACCAAAGAGTGGTTTATCGAGCAGTTAACTGGTCGTCTTGAACGGTTCAAATTTCCTATTGAGTATTATCGAATGCCTCAGCAGGAACAACATGGTATTAAGGTTTCGCGCGCTGGATTGGCGCAGTGGTTACAGCAGACCCGTTCTAAATAGAGCGAAGAGCAATAAAATGAAGCGCAATACACGGTGACTAGTCGTAATTGCGCTTCAGGGGGGTGTGACGGTGGTGAAGCCGTCACAAATTCTAATTATTTATCGTGTCATTCAAGATTTGGCGTTAAGCGAGTGCCTTCTTCATTTGTTCAGCGACTTTATCTACCTTACCTAGACCAATGATAACTTGTAGACCACCTTTCCCAACCGGTACCACACCTGCCGCACCGAGTTTCTTCAGTTTCTCGCTGTCTGCTGCACCTGAGTCTTTCACAGTTAAGCGTAGACGAGTAATACAGTTATCGACTTCTAGAATGTTGTCTGCACCGCCAACCGCTTCAATGTAGCTGTTGGTTAGGTTAGCCAATGCTTCTGGCGTTTCAGTTTCTTTTTCTGCTTCCATCTCTTCACCACGACCTGGAGTACGTAGGTTGAACTTGATGATAGCGAAGCGGAAAATACCGTAGTAAAGCGCGAAGAACACCACACCTTGAACCAGTAGCATGTACCAGTTAACCGCGAGTGGGTTTTGGCTTGATAGTACTAGGTCAACGAAACCAGCAGAGAAGCCGAAGCCTGCCATCCATTCCATGCTTGCTGCAATGTAAAGCGATAGGCCTGTTAATACTGCGTGCAGTAGGAACAACACGGGTGCTAGGAACATGAAGCTGAATTCTAGTGGCTCTGTGATACCCGTGAAGAATGAAGCCATAGCTGCCGCAAGCATGATTGCGAATACTTGGTTTTTGTTTTTCGCATCAGAACAGTGATACATCGCCAATGCTGCTGCTGGTAGGCCAAACATCATGATAGGGAAGAAGCCCGCTTGGTACATGCCAGTTTTACCTGGAATACCCGTACCGTTAGCGATAGATTGCGCGCCGCCTAAGAAGTTTGGAATGTCGTTAATACCAACAACGTCGAACCAGAACACAGGGTAAAGAGCGTGGTGCATACCTACTGATAGGAACAAACGGTTGAAGAAACCAAACAGACCAGCACCCACCGCACCCATGCTTTCTAGTTTAATACCCAGAACGATCAGAGCGTCGTAAACAGCTGGCCAGATGTAAAGTAGAGCAAAAGAGAGAGCCATACCTGCGATTGAGGTCAGGATAGGAACCAAACGCTTACCGCTGAAGAACGCTAGAGCTTGAGGAAGTTCAACCGTTGAGTAGCGGTTGTAGATCTCAGCAGAGATGATACCCACAATGATACCTACGAATTGGTTGCTGATTTTGCCAAATGCCGCAGGCACTTCACTGAGTTCAACATCCATTAACTGAGCAACAGAGCCCGGAGCAAGTAGCGTGGTGACGACGAGGAACATCACAAAGCCAGACAGTGCCGCAGAACCATTCTTATCACGGCTCAAACCAAATGCGACACCCACCGCGAATAGAACCGCCATGTTGTCGATGATCGCGCCACCAGATTTGATCAAGAATGCGGCTAAGATACTTTCAGAACCCCAACCAACAGGATCCAACCAATAGCCGATCCCCATAAGGATTGCTGCAGCTGGCAGTGTGGCTACGGGAACCATCAATGCCTTACCTACTTTTTGCATATACCCGAGTATATTCATATGTGCCCCTAAGTTTGTAATTAATTTTTTTAATGTTTCTGCTCGTCAACGTATGGAGTCAAATATTGATCGAGGCAGGATTTTAAGTAACTGCGGTTATTAAAAACTTATTTCTTAATGCAAACAAACGAAACGGGTAGTAGTATGAATTAAAATTTTTAATGCATGAGTTCGTATGGCTAACCATCAATCTTTACTTAGAAATCTTCATACTTTTAATGTTGCTGCAGAGAAAATGAGCTTTACGCTAGCGGCTAGAAAGTTGCATTTGACTCAGGGAGCCGTTAGCCATCGAATCAAAGTGTTAGAAGGTGAACTCGGATTTAACTTGTTTGTGCGAGGGACTCGTAAACTGGAACTAACGGAAGAAGGCCAGCGCTTTCAACGAACGTTATCCAAGTCGTTAAGCTCTATTTTTGGTGAGATCGAAGACATTACCAACACAGACTTGTATGGACAGATCAATATCGGTACCAGTCCTGCATTTGCCAACAGTTGGTTACTGCCGAGGTTGGCTGATTTTAAACAGCGATACCCAAAGTTTAATCTCAATATTTTCTCGCAAGAAGAGCAGGATTTTCATCAAAATCATCTCGATGTCGCTATTTACTATGGTGCTGAAAATCTCAAAGACATGCATCGACAGCGCCTGTTTGGTGAAAAGTATATTCCGGTATGTACACCGAGTTACGCGGCTGAACACGACATCTTTGATGATGGCTTAGAATCGCTGCACCGGATTAATTTCATTCATGCACTAGGGTCAGATGTATGGCAGCGTTGGATTAAACACCACGGCTTAGATGTGAACTTGTTTGAGCAATTTTACTGTGTGAGCCACCGAGATATGGGCGTAAGAAGTGCCCTCAGCAATATCGGTGTCGCGATGGGACGCTATCATTTTGTTAAGCAGTATGTTCAGACTGGCGAGCTCATAACACCTTATCCGAGCATGGATACAGACCAAGGTTATGACTTAATCTGCCCGTTAGGCACGGAAAAACGACCTAAGGTAAGAACCTTTATTAAGTGGTTAGAAGGGCAGTTGCGTTAGGTTAGTTAATTTAGCAATTAGATAGTTCAAAACAGAATTTATTATCTTTATAACCATCCATCATAATAAGCCCTATAAATAACGGATTATAGAATAAGGTCTTATTATGAAAATTGCCCTCATCATTGCGGTTTTACTGCAGATAGGCCAAGCGGTCACTTCGTCAGGATTGACTCGCTCGTTGGCTGAACTCACCGCATTTGTGTTGGTTGTGGTACTTGTTTTAATGAAAAGAGAGAGCAAGAAGAGTGATAAGCCCCTGTTTGATTCGTGATTGTTACAACAAAGAATACCCTTACCACAAACGATAAAGGCAAAGCCCATTGGAGCTTTGCCTTTTTGTTTTGTTGCTCGCTAACTTGAGTGTCTAGTTCACCGAACAAACATCTAAAGCGTTTCTATGCGGGCTAAGCGAGAGTTAACCACGCCAATGAACCCGTTGAGATCATGACCCACATTGTAATACCAAACATCAGTGGTTTCGGCCCTGCCGCTTTTAACTTCTCAACTGAAATACCACAGCCAATTAAGAACAAACACACGACCAGTGCTCGCTTAGACACATCAAAGATTCCTTGATAGACCATCTCAAATTGTGGCAGTAAGTCACTCACCGCGATAGCGGCGCAATAGAAGAAAATGAAGTAGGGAACCGTAATCTTCTTTTGATCGTTCTTGAAGATCATCGCACTAATTAAAGCGATTGGGATGATCCAAAGTGCGCGAGCGAGCTTCAATGTTGTCGCTGTCGTCAGTGCTTCTTCGCCATACGCTGAAGCTGCACCTACTACAGAAGACGTATCGTGAATCGCAATAGCTGCCCAAGTACCAAATGTTTGTTGGCTGAGTTCAAGCGCGTGACCAATCATCGGGAATAAGAATAGAGCAACCGAGTTCAACACGAATACGGTGGCTAATGCCAAGCCAATCTGTTCATCGTCTGCTTTGATCGCGGGTGCCACTGCTGCTATCGCGCTACCACCACAAATCGCGGTACCAGAAGATATAAGATAGCCCGTAGTGCGGTCTAGCCCCATTTGTTTCGCCAAGAACCAACCAATGACTAATGTACCGATAATCGTCGTTACAATGAGCCCAATACCATCGCCTGTTACTGCTAATGCTTTTTCAAACTGAATACCAAAACCCAAGCCAACAATAGAGTAGGCCAGTAGCTTTTTGGTAAGTTTGCCGACTTCCAAGTGTTCAGGGACTAATCCTAAACTAGCAAGCAGGAAACCGATAACCAGGGCTGTCGGTGAGCTAACCCAAGGCGTTAAGCAAAACAGTGCAGCAAGATAAAATGGAACGGACTTTTTTAGGTTCATTGTATTTAGAGTCTTGTTTTGTTGTGGCGTTATTGTGATGAGACCACTATACGTTCAATAAAATGATAAGTAAGTCTAAATGAATTGAACAAACGTTAAGGAAAACTTAACGCTTGTTCAACTGATATGAATAAAGGGCTGGTTAACTAGCGTAATGATCCGCGAAGGTCAGAGACTGACTGTCGAAGCGTTTCACAAGAGGCTTGTTTAGGTGAAATCGGCTCGCCAGCTTCTATCTCTAGCTTAGTCCAGAAGCGAGTGGGTAACCCTTTGCAGGCACGGCCTTTGTAACGACTAAAGTAGCTACCCCATAATCCTTTAAGAGCCATAGGAATCACTGGGACAGGGGAACGTTTGATGATCAGCTCCATACCACGCATGAACTCAGCCATTTCGCCATCAGAGGTGAGCTTTCCTTCTGGGAAAATACACACGATGTGACCTTCATGCAGGGCACGCTCTACTTCTTTGAAAGCGTTTCGAATCGAGTTGCGGTTGGTCGCGGAGATTGGAATCACCCCAGCTCTTTTCAAGAAGCGTCGAATTGGCGGCAACTTGGTGTAATCCTCTTCCATCACAAAACGAATCAAGCGAGGGCAAACCGCACTCAGCAGCAGTGCATCCATATAACTCACATGGTTGCAGACAATCAACGCACCGCCCTTTTCTGGCAGGTGATGTAAGTTCTTATGTTTAACTCTGTACATGGTGTGAGTGACCACCCACGTAAAGAAGCGGAAAGCGTAGATAGGCACCTGATAAAACAGGTACAGCATCACCAAAGTGTTGCCCACTGCGAGCAAGATAAACAGCTGCGGAATTGAAAGATCTAGAACACTAAGGCAAACAATACCTAATACCGCACTTCCCACCATGAACAGTGAGTTGTAGATATTGAGCCCGGCAATCACTTGGGCACGCTCGTCGGGCTTGGCACGTAACTGCATCAGTGAATACAGAGGAACAATAAAGACACCGCCAGAGATACCCAGAAGCAGAAGGTAAGCAAACAGTGGCCACAGCTCTGAGTAGGTTACGAATTGATGGAAAGAACTAAAGTCAGGCAAAGACTCCGGGATGGATATCGCCATCAGAAGACCGAAGATCGAGATACCTAAGCTGCCCATTGGCACGATGCCGATTTCAATTCGGTGATTAGATAACTTATCGCAAGCTAAAGAGCCGATTGCAATGCCTACCGAGAATAGTGCCAGTAAAAAGGCGACGGAGCTTTCAGTGCCGTTTAGATGCAGTTTAGTGAAGTTGGGGAACTGAGTTAGGTAAGCCGCACCAAGGAACCAGAACCAGCTGATAGACATCAGAGCTTGAAAGGTCGGGCGATCTTTTTTGGCAATCGCAAGTGTCGCGCAGGTCAGTTTTACAGGTTGCCACTTTACTTTAAGATCTGGTGCATTACTTGGCGCATGTGGGATAAAGCAGCTTGATGCATAGCCAAGCACGGCGAACGAAACAATACACACCGCAGCAATGAGCTTCGCGCCTTCTTCAGATGCAATGATGCCTGCGCCTAGAGTACCAATCAGGATCGCTAAGAATGTACCTGTCTCGACGAGAGCGTTACCAGATACCAGTTCTTTTGTTTCTAACTGCTGTGGAAGCAGGGCGTATTTCACCGGACCAAAGAAAGCACTCTGCGTTCCCATAAGGAACAGGAGCAGAAGTAATATCCCGTAGCTTTCGTAGATGAATCCGATCGCACCCAGTGACATGATCACTACTTCGAGGAGCTTAACTTTACGGATAAACCACGATTTTTCGTATTTGTCGGCCAGTACACCTGCTAAAGCTGAAAATAGGAAGAAGGGCAGAATAAAAAGGCCTGCGGCCAAATTAATGAATAGATTGCTGGAAATAGGCAGCGTGTCTACGCTTGCGAAAGCAACAAACAGTAACAGGACATTTTTGAATATGTTGTCGTTAAAGGCTCCTAGAAATTGGGTAATAAAGTAGGGTAGGAACCTTTTTTGCGTTAACAGCGAAGATTGGCTGCTGTTGTTCATTGTCTTTCCTTGGATGATTACCAGTTGGTTAAGTAGTTTGAGACTAGGTTATTGATCAGCTCTTTACCATCAATAGGCTCAGAGGCGAAAAATTTATCATCAACGCTAAGTAGAGTAATTCCGTGTACTCCAGACCATAATACACGGCTGGCTTTAACGACTTCGCTTTTCGTATGTTCAGGAGCAATCGCTACTAGCAACTGCTCTAGCATGCCTGTCATTCTATCGATGCGGTTCGATTGCCATTCAGGAAGGTTTTCACCGTTCATGTTGTGCTCAAAGATAAGTTGCCAACGGTGAGGGTGTCTCTGTGCAAAATCGTGGTAGCAGTAGGCTAGGTTGAATAGAGTTTGTTGAGGGTTGCTCGATTTTTCAACAGCTGCAGCGGATTCTGACGCCAGTTCATCTAATGTTTGAGCGACCACATGCAAAAGCAGTAGGTTGTAGTTACCAAATACATTTACTAAGGTACTTGGAACGTAACCAATCATATTGGCGATTTTACGTAGACTTAGCTCGTGATAAGAGTGCTCTTCTAAGAAGTCGGTTACCGTTTTTAAGGTTAATTGCACTAATTGTTCGCGAGTATGATCGTTTCGTCTTGCCATGGGTACTTTCTATTAAATGAACATCGTTCAATATTTTAATGCTGCCCCTGAGTGCCGTCAATCCCTTCGCTAGTTTAGTAATCAATTAATAGCCGCAATATTATGATACATGTGTAAACACGGTGAATATTTCATTGTTCTTTGTTAACGAGTATGATTAAGGTGTCGAAAGATAAAAAACCTATAAAGGATAATAATGAAACGATTTTTCTCACTAGTCGCGATCCTGTTGGTAACAGTCGCGGTGACGCCAATCGCAGAAGCGAAAAAGTTTGGTGGTGGTAAGTCATTTGGCAAAAGCTTTAAAACGGCTCCAGCACCAAAACAACAAAACACGAATTCGATCCGTCAAGATCAAACAGGTAAGAACACAGCAGCTAACTCTAGCAAGAAAGGCCTTATGGGCGGTCTGCTAGGTGGTTTACTTGCTGGTGGTCTTTTAGCTGCATTCTTTGGTGGCGCATTTGAAGGTATCCAGTTCATGGATATTCTGATCATGGGTCTGATTGCTTTCCTAGCGTTTAAATTCCTACGTGGAATGTTGGGCGCGAAGCAGGGCTCAATGAATCAGCAGAATGCACGTGGCCAACAGCCAGCATTCGGCGGTATGGGTCAGAACAAGTTTGAACAACCTAAGCAACAACCAAATGTTCATAACTTCGAGCAAGCACAACCTCAATCACAAGGCACTGCTGGTGGTTTCGGTTTTGGTGCACAAAGCGATGTTCCACATAACTACCCACCGGGCTTTGATCAAGCGGCATTCATCAACGGTTCTCGTGAGCACTACCGTACACTGCAAGGTGCATGGAACCACAATGAGCTAAACACGATTGAAGAATACGTATCTCCAAGCCTATTTGAAGACCTAAAAGCTGAGCGTAATAAGCTAGACGGTGATCAGCACACAGACGTAATGTACGTTGATGCTGAAATCGTTCGCGCAGACCACGATGGTAGCAAAGCACAGCTAAGCCTTCAGTTTAGCGGTCGTTACCGTGACACAGCGGATGGCGTTGAAGAAGATATCACTGATATCTGGCACCTAGAGCGTGACCTAACAACTAACAATGCACCTTGGTTAATTGTTGGTATTCAAGGTTAATTCCAGGATTTAACTCAACATCAATAGGATGTAGTTATTCGGAATGACACCAAATAATAGAAAGCCCCTGCTGAGAAATCAGCAGGGGCTTTTTTGCGTCTAATGATATGTATCTTAGTTAAAGATTGGATTAACCTGAGACTAACTAACTGATTTTATTTGGATGTAATGAGTAATGACAAAGTTCTTTGAACCCGTATTGGAGCCTGAGGTTACTTTGCAGCAGAAACAGATAATTGCGAACGAATGCGAAGAACATATATCGACCCATTGTTTAGGCTGCGCTGCTTATCTGGTTTGTGAGCGTCATGCTGAAGTATGGGATCACTGATGTTTGAATGATTTAGCTCGATTAGTTATTTGTAGTAGCGGGTTAGTGTTTAGGAAGTTGAGGGTTGTTTTAGAAGACACGTTTAGTAAGAGATAAAGCTCAGAAACGAAAAAAGCCAACTCAATGAGTTGGCTTTTCGATTTTCCAATTAAGGAGAATATGGTGGAGGGAGACGGATTCGAACCATCGAAGGCAGTGCCGGCAGATT
>NZ_MAKD01000013.1:0-229 GCF_001691235.1 Vibrio sp. ZF57
CGGATTCCAAATCCGCGTGTTGGGAGTTCGAATCTCTCCACCCCTGCCATATTTGAAGCCTCAGCAGAAATGCTGGGGCTTTTTTACGTCTGTTGCTTGTTCGAAGCAATGTTGTGAGCTGGAACGCCAGCCCAGTCGAATCTCCGGAGTGCCGGCTCATACCAATCCGGAAAACTAATACCAATCCGGAAAATTAACTGATCAGGTCAATCCAATCTCTTGTACACAT
>NZ_MAKD01000014.1:0-21835 GCF_001691235.1 Vibrio sp. ZF57
GATTGTTCTGGTTAAACTCTAGGAACGTGGCCAATATCAGTTGACCACTACAGTTACAGGTTTTTAGATCTAACAAGCAGCTAGATGCTGTTCAGAAGGATATGTTTCTTTTGAAAGAGAGCGGTATCGAGCATACGTTACTAAACGTAGAGCAATGCTTAGGTGTGGAAGCTGGGCTTTCAGATGTCAAAGAAAAGCTAGTAGGCGGGCTATATTTACCTGGTGATGAAACCGGAGACTGCTATCAGTTCTGCGTTGCGCTCACTGAAAAAGCACAGCGTTTGGGCGTGAAGTTTGTATTTGATACAGAGGTATATCGTCTGAATCAACATAAAGGCGTTTTGACAAGTGTTAGCACAAGTAAAGGTGACTTTGAAGCCGATGCCTACGTTGTTGCATGCGGCAGTTACTCTAGAGACTTATTAAAACAAGTAGACCTGTCGCTTCCTGTTTATCCAGTTAAAGGGTACTCACTTACAGTTCCTATTATTAACGCAGATAAGGCACCAACCTCAACCGTTATGGATGAGACGTATAAAGTCGCAATGACTCGATTTGATGACCGAATTCGCGTAGCAGGCACGGCAGAACTGGCTGGATTCAACACTCTGATTCCAGAGAAACGAAAAGCAACCATAAATATGGTGATAAAGGATCTATTTCCGTTCGGCGGTGATTTTTCGAAGGCGGATTATTGGACAGGGTTAAGACCCATGACTCCTGATGGTACTCCAATCATTGGTAAGACGCCGATTGAGAATCTCTTTACTAACACTGGACACGGTACTCTAGGTTGGACTATGGCTTGCGGTTCAGGAAAAATTCTTTCTGAGATAATTAGCCAATTAAGCACGACAATTAAAGCCGATGATCTTAGTGTATATCGATATCTCTAAGAGAAGCTAAGGTGAAACCTCAACAGCGAAACGAAATTAATGGATAAAACTAAGGCCTCGCGTTTACGAGGCCTTAGTTCTTTGAGGGCTTTAACTCTAAATTGGGCAAAACTTTGTCAGTGCATATCAGCCTCAAGAACTCCTTAAACCAAACAGCTGCGTCACGCATTTACCTTACTGGCAGCTTAGTCTTTGTTTTTACCTGACCGAAGGCGAAACTGGATTCGATAGAAGCTATATTGGGTAGGCGGGTTAGTTGCTTGCGGATAAATTGCTCGTAGCTTTTGAGCGATTCACTGACCACATGCAAAAGGTAGTCGTGATTGCCTGTCATCAGAAAGCACTCTAACACCTCATCAATCACTTCAATGTGTTGTTCAAAGTCTCGCATATTCTCTTCAGTTGGCTTTTCAAGCTTCACCAACACAAACACATTAACGGGCAGGCCACACGCTTCTTGGTCAACGCTGGCGTGATAGCCACGTATAATCCCTTGTTTCTCTAATGACCGAACTCGACGCAAACAAGGAGATGGCGACAGTGCCACGCGATCGGCCAACTCTTGATTGGTGAGCCGAGCGTTGCTTTGCAGTTCAGCCAGTATTTTCTTGTCGACCTCGTCAACATGTGCTTCCGGCATAAATTTCTTCGCGTAGTCGAGGTACACTCCGCTCTCCAAGAACAGTAAGAATAAGTCCATATCCAAATGCTCATCCACTGCCATTTGATACATTATATCGATAGCGATACTCACAGGCTTCGCTTTCTTGTATGGCCGGTCTCCTGCGGTTAACGCTTCAAATATGTCTGCAATCACCAATATACGTTCTGGTATCGATAAATCCTCGGCATTCAATTTCCGTGGATAACCGTTACCTTTGAGTGTTTCATGGTGCGTGGAAGCATAGCGCGGTACATTGCTCAGTTCAGGTGGAAATGGCAAAGCTTCAAGCATTCTTATCCCACTAATCATATGCTCATTGATTTTGAAACGATCCTCAGGTGTCAAAGTCCCACGTGAAATCGTTAGATTGTATACCTCACCCATGTTGTATTGATGCTCAGGAACTTGCATTTGGATGCCATGCTCAGGTTCGAATTCGACGGGTCGCACA
The DNA here is from genome assembly GCF_001691235.1 of Vibrio sp. ZF57. Taxonomy (NCBI): domain Bacteria; kingdom Pseudomonadati; phylum Pseudomonadota; class Gammaproteobacteria; order Vibrionales; family Vibrionaceae; genus Vibrio; species Vibrio sp. ZF57. Next base: position 2,012 of record NZ_MAKD01000014.1, read on the forward strand.
CGTCTAATGATGTGCTCAGGTTTATCTTCTAGCAGTTTTCCATGACTGGTAGAGACGAATCCTGTTCGGGTTTGTTCATTTCTTCAAATGGCGACAAACCCAAGCGATCGTCAAAGTAACGTAACCATGTTTTCTCAGCAATTTGCTTAATTCGGGCAACTTTATCTTCACTCATGAATTCACCACCGATGTTAGCCTTGGCAAGGAACTCAAAGTCATCGTTCAACTGGCGTACTTTTTCTTTAAACTCGGCATTTGCTTTATCCTTACTTACCTCACTGTGCAATAACACGTTTAAGTAATCGATTTCTGCATCTCTCCGTAGGACTTCAAACCGAGTTCGAATTTCATTGATTCGGTTGTAGTTCGCTTCAAGTTTAGTGCCCTTATCAACAATATGTTCTGGCGTCGTAATTTTTCCGCAGTCATGCAACCAGGCAGCAATACGAAACTCTCTTCGTTCGGCATCATTTTGGAAAGCAAAGTCTTTGAACTTACCGCTTTGGCATTTCTCAGCTGCACTTGCCAGCATCATGCCAATTTCTGGAACGCGATTACAGTGTCCTGCTGTGTACGGTGACTTATCATCGATCGCTTGAGCAATAAGGCGAATAAACGCTTCGATGAATTCTTCTTGTTGTTTTTCGTGCAATTGAATCTCAGCCATCATTTCCATCATGGCTTCGGAAAGTTCATCAATTTCTTTGACTCTGGTTGTCACATGCTGAAGCAATGCGAATGTGGTGCACCAAGCCAAAAAGTGAAGTTGAAGAAGGCTGCTTGGAACGATGATTATCGGGCACGAGTCTTCTTTGGGTTATAAATTGAACAAAGTGTGCTCGCGCCCTGCAACAGGGGGGGGATGCACATGAACAAGGGTTTTCATGAATAGGGGCAATCGATGGAAGGGGCAATTTCGAGAAGGAAATTGCCCCTAGTTAAAGTGTAACCTGCATGCATATCGGCAAATAAGCGCTCACATACGCTATATAACAATGTTCCGTATTTAGCTTTCTCGATTATGCCTGCTAAGTCAGCAGGCATTTATTGGTGTTATTTCGCTTTTGATGCGGCGTGGTGTTCAATCATGAAGGCAATAGCTTCATCGTTTAAACAAGATTTACTCACATATTGGCGCTGTTTACCGATATGCAGGATAAAACCAAGATCGGTCTGCTCAAGTTGGTCGATGTCACTCCACGCGATGGTGTTGGTCGCTTTGTGGTTTTTGTAACTTACTCCGTTAGCGTCACCTTGAAAGACAATTTTGCTGCCTGCGCCTGAGCTGATTTTTTGTCGCCATAACCACCAGGTTCTTTTGCAGTACACACTGAATGCTTCAATCACACTCAAAACAATAAAGAACCAGCCAACATAGCCGTTAGGTAATAGTTCAAATTCCAGTAGAACCACACCAAAAATAAGAAACAGTATTCCTTTTAAGTAGGCTTTTGGAAATTGAGTCGGAAGGCTAGTTTGATCATAACACTCCGCGAAAAACGTCTTGTCGAGTTTGTATTCTGTAGTGAAACCGGGTTCTTTAGACATGTGAGGCTACTTTATGGTTCTCTGTGAATGGGCTGTCAGTGGGCAGGTGTCCCACGCTGCAATTTTGCAACTTGATTATTGTATCGCTTCTCACTGTTTTTATTTAGATATTTTGGCTCTGTTTTGTAAATCGATGATACTTAACGGGTCTATTCTAACTTTAGCTATCAGACTAGTGTAGGGGCATCTTTAAAGTCACCTAAAAAATTGGTGATGGGATGGATAGATCTGTGGAGTCACCCGGTTGTTGGGACTACTGGCCTTTTTGGATAAAACTTCGATCTCATTTTGTTGGTTGATGGAGTCTATAGTGATTAGCGTGCTTTATCACTACTGTTGAGGGGCTGGCATAGTCTGCTCTAACAGAATAAACATATGAAGCTTGCAAAGTTCATCACTGTTCACTCTGAGAGGCCATGCCCAAAGCGATACCTTGGGCATGGCCTTATTCTATTTCAGTTTTAGGATCAGTACTCGATGAATAATGACACCTGCTTAACGTTAATGAAGAAACTTCTTTCATAGGGAGAAGAGGTAAGAGCAATATCTAGTTTGTTCAACCCAGACACTCTCTTCTCATTTAATGCTTCTAATAGTTTAGAGTTGGTAAACCTAAGCGTTTGACCGGCTTCTACGTTGTTGAATGTAGTGAGTGGATTACTCCATGCTGCACATATTGTAAAAGACTCACAGAACGTGTCGTAATCCAGTGTGTTTGGAGACCAAGTTTGATTAACGATATGCGCAGTTACATTGTTGAATGGAAATTGAAGAGTTGAATCTCCGAAATCAACAATAAGCGTTGCCTGTTTAATTTTCCCTCGAACCTCACTTAAGTCAAAACTCGCTAGTGTTTCGTAGTCGTATGGGATTGAAGCCCCCGCTCTCAAGTAACCACCGACACGATGTTGCGTGACATGTGTTGCCGGGGTTGCTTGCCAGTTTTCTCTTTCCAAACCGAATAGGTTAGAGGGGAGGGTCACATTCACTGGCGGACTGAAATCAGAGGCTTGGTATGGTGGAGTTTGACCGAGAACTCCTTGTCGATAGGAGTCAACGCCACTGTAGATTAGCAGTGCGTTCAGTTCATAAGGACCATCGGCTTGCTTAAACGTGTCACCAGGAACGGTAAACTTGATGGTGTTTTCGCCAGCCTCAAGCGGTTCTTGGAAACTCACTAGCTCTAAATACTCTCCGGCTGCACCAACGATATTTACCGAACCTGTGTAAGTTCCACTGCGCGTAACATGGATAGGAAACTCAAAACTCAGCGAATCAATGTAGGTTCCATCTTGCGACATAGTCGGTGTGGTGACTAAACTCCCCGTGACTTCAATCGGTTCGCGGCAACGCTCAAAAGATGCTAAATCAATAAATTCTTCAAACTGAATTCGAGGGGCTGAAATTCGTATGTCATCTTGAGTGATTGCGTAGATGATCGTCGGGTTGGAGGTCAAAGTAGACGCTGAATCAAACGCGCCAAAAATATCTTCAGTTGAGTACTGTAGAGTGACGATTTGCTTCGCAGGTTTGAGTTGCAGACGTTTGCTTGTGTTCAGCTCGTCAATTCCATCGGTGAGGTAACCATGAATGGCAAAATCCCCCGCGGATTTAACATCAAGTTCCAAGCGCTGCTCTAAGGCAATAACACAGCTTTCAGAGGAAAACAGTGGAGCGAGTGAGAGGCTGACAAATTCAATGTCAGAGGGTAGTACGTGGATTTTTTTACTTGTCTGGCGAGTGATAGTTGTTCCATATTCTTCAAAAGACGTTATGCCTTCAATTAGATAATCCCCTTCAGCGGGTGGAACGAAAATATTGCTGTAGACACCATCTTTAGCAATAGCATCGAAATTGACACCCTCATCTTTAAGCGTCAGGCGTGTTTTTATTCCAGCTTCATCAATGATCACTGCGCTGGTTTGGGCACCTGTGATTGGATTCCCTTTGTTTGTCAGTAATGCAGAAACGGGAACTGGTTCACCGACCACAAATTGGTTTGCAGCTATCGCTATGCCAAACGCAATAGGGGATTGGATCGCAACCTGAGCAATAATTACTGTGTTGTAACTTGGGTTTGGAAAATCAACGACGATCTTCCATTCGCCAGGTTCAGGGTTAGTTACTTCAGGCAAAAATAAATATCTGCCCGGTAGCGGCGGACTTTGTGTGTCACCTGAAAGTATGTTCGCTTGCACATCATTGGATGATGTTGCGACTTGCCCGTTAGGCTTGACTAAATATACGGTTGCATCATCCAACGGCACGATGATTTCTGCTTTTAGGGCTTCCGCTTTGTCGATGGTAAATAGCATTGTGACTTCGTTATCGTTACTAGTCACTGGTTGAGATAGTGTCGTGCTTGTACTCATCCCAACGGGTATTGCATTACTGGCGATAGCCGGTGTGATGAAGGTACAGAAAAGACTGAACACCATCACTAATTGCTTGATGAATTTCATTGTGGCCACTCCTTAGCGCATTGAAATAATTTGTTGTAGAAAACGTTCAACGTTTTGTCCCGTTTTCATTGTTGAGTGGTTAGCCAATACGTTACCCAATGCATTGGTATAACTTGGGTTAGCGCTTGCCAAGGTCACAACAACATCATTTTCTTGCGGTACTGTTTGAATGGCTTGGTAACTGACTATGGTGATTGGATGAGCTTGTGGTCCATGCACACTTGGCATTGTGACCGGTTGAGTTTGAGTATCGAGGTAGGCCGCAGAACTAAAGCTTCTTAGCGCCTGCCAAGCGTTAACGCCTGCCCAACGCGATCCCCATGGGAATAGGCCAACGATATCAGGATCTTTCTCAATAACACCGTCTTGGTTGAGATCGGCATTTGCCCCAATAGAAAATGTATTTGCAATATTGCCGCGAGTACGCATTTGGATCGCGTTTGATGCTGTATCCGTTGTTAGATCACGGATACCAGGCATTTTAGGACCCGCAAACGGAATATTTGGGAGTTGCATGTACTTGCCAGCGTAATTATTTGGATCGGTACTGACGTTACTGTAGATATCGGCGTAGTGGTCCATTTTTATCACCGACAAATCTGCTGCGACGCTACCAAGGTGAGGTGTGGAGAAAGTAGAAAGGGAGGTTATCTCAAAGGAAGGGCTAAGTGCTTTGAGGTTTTGGGTATCTAGCCCGCCTTTACTGTGTGCAATGACGTGAACTTTGTCGGATTTCAACTCATCGAGAAAACCCTGAATTTTGTTGTTCAAGATATTAGCGTTAGTCGCTGTGGTTCCATTTTTGTCAGCAGAGAAACGAGTATAACGAATGCCATAGTCATCAAGTGTAGAAAGCACGCCTGGAGCCGTATCATCATCCCAAGTGTCTGATTGTGCAGCAATGCCATGAGCAAGAATCACAGGAATGGCAACATCAAACTCGATTGAGACCCAATCGACAGACATACACCAGTTGTCTCCCGTATTGCCAGTATCAATATCGACGCGAATCTCATTGTTTTGGCCGAACTTGATATCACTGATATCGACTTGAAGGTTAGTATCCGTCCAACGGTTATCAGCGCCTTGCAGCGTACCTAAAGACTTTCCGTTAAAAGATACGATATCTATTTCTGGAGCAATATTACTGACGTTGGCATTGGAGTCTATGTCGAAGACCGGCATGCTGATCCTTGCGTTAGAACCGATAACGCCTTTTTGCTGCATATCGCCCAGTTTACTCGGAGCAATTCTCCCGTCACTTTGTAAAACGTTGGGGCTGACGACCATAGGAACAGGTAAAGAGATAAGTAGAGGTCCGCCAGAAGCATAGGTACAACCGGTATCCAGACCAGGACCCGAATTCACAACATAAACGCCGAGTTCTTCTTGCGGTGGGGCTATCCCAGAGCTTTGTGAGCGCATCGAAAAATTACGCAATTCGTATGAATCAGGTATATCTTCGGCACTCGCGAAACTCGGAGAAAGTAACAAAACACTGAGCGTGGCGCTCGGAATGTATAGTTTCATTTGTTTACCTTTGAGTATAGGTTATCCAAGAATTTGGTTGAAGAAAGTTCTATCTGTAGTTGTAAGGTAAAGGCTTGGAGTTTGATGTGAAATTTATTGGGTATAATTTCGGCTTGTTACTCAATTGATAAAACTGCTGCTCTATTTTTTTTCAAAATAGGAAGAGTGCGATCGTAGTTTCTGGATTGCGGAAGTTATGTCCTTATTTTCAAAAGGAGGGGGATAGTGCTCTAATATTGTTAGAACAATCTAAGTTAGTTTATGAAAGAGTAGCTAAGAATAGGAAAATCAAAGTTGGATGTAGGTTTGTTACAGAACTACATAGAGCGCGCTGTTCTGAATGGCTGACTACTAACCTAACTGGCTGTGCAAAGTTAGGTTAGTAGAAATTATGTGGCTGTTAATTCAGATTTGAGAGATAAGGGCTAGTGTTTTTTAGTAAAAATGGTAAAGGTCGCAATAAACTGAGGTTTGTTATTACATCGTTCGCTACATAGTGAAAACAGGCGACATACCGCTGTCTTGTCCACTCATTAGCAACAAGCCAATTAAGACAAGCAAAACCCCACCAAAGAGTTGTAAATAATGACCTGCGGCTTTCAGTGTCGCACTGTTACTCTTGCTACCTGCAGCCAAATAGCGTTTTACCAAGTTCTTGCCTGTTAGTGTCATTATAGCAATCGTCGAGGTTGTGAAAGCAGTACCAATCGCCATTGCAAAGGCACTGACAACCCCCATCCAATATAAGCCAACCATGTTTGCGAAAAGCAGAACCATAATCGCGCCAGTACATGGTCTCACGCCAATCGTCACGATGATTCCCGCATATTCTCGGAGCGTTGAGGCTTTGTTGATTGCGTCTGCATCGGCTACATGCTGGTGGCTGCACCCACAGTCGGCATGAGAATGATCTGCATGAGTGTTAGCTGCGGCTTGCATTGTGCTAGTAGCGTCGATTATCGGAGAAGGGGCTGATATTGATGAACGAAGTGCCATTGGCGAACGCGCTGAAATTGTCGCAGCTGTGTCTGTTGCGAGTGTAGTGATGGCTTTCACTTTCAGCTTAGGCTTACGCATAGCGGTGTAGATGTTTTTCAAAGCCTTCCAACATATAAGCGCGCCGACGACCGCGACTAAGGCAAAGCTTAATGAAACAAACATATTCGCTTTGTCATTCACTACTCGCATGGAAGCACTAAAGCCCCACAGCAACACGCTTACTAGTAAGATTGCGACCAATGCTTGTAAAAAAGCGGAGACGACCGTAAGCACTAAACTCGCCTTGGCTTTGGTTGGGTGAGTCGCTAAGTAAGTCGACACGATAACTTTGCCGTGCCCAGGCCCCAAAGAATGAAGCATGCCATAGATAAAGCTGAACCCGATAAGGTAACTGCCTGCGCCCCAAGGGTTGGATTTAGCTTCATAGAGCAGGTCTGCAAGTTCTGAATTGACTTCTCTTTGCCATTGAATGCTAGAGATAACTAACGATGGCCACATGGACCACAGTTGATACGCACCAATAGCAATAAGCACGAACGCGCCAGCACCAATGAGGTAGTGATTGATTTTGGATTGATTTTTCTTCATTTAACAAGAACCTATATCTGAAATCTTTCTGTTAATTAGTTGCCATGCTTAATCAGCTAGACGCTGACTTAAAGGCTGAAACGAATCACTGCGACTAAGAAGCGGGAACCGCCGCACAATGAAGCTCAACCGATTGTGTAAACAGTTGGCCTAGCGTGTTATCTGGATCTGCATCGACAGGTAAAGACATTGCATAACTCATTTGCTCTGGCGTCGGGTTAGGCTCGATTAATTCTAAATGGCATTGTCTTGCTAGTTCAGGTGACAATGTCACGTCTCTGTTGGATAGCCACGACATGTCGACAAAGTAACTAGGGTCAAAAATCAATACGCGAAGCGAGTTTCGTGTCACAGGCTTAGGTTTAGAAAGTGGTAGGTCAAATGTTAGAACCATCTTGGCTTTATCACGCTCAAACTTTGCGTTCTCAACCACCTGATATTTGATGGGCTCTTCACCATCATAAAAGTACGTGAAGTAGTGCTCGTACATCATGTTTTCGATTACAGACGCAGCGAGCTTTTTGAATGTTTCAGTTTCTGTATCGGCAGAGACGTCTTCTCCATCCAACATGTACATCGAGGTCATTGCATCAAAAGACCACTCCATAGAGAGACCGGTGATCATGCCATTCTCTCCCTCAATATGAGTTTTCATCTCTATCCAAGAGTGAGGGTGGGCATATAGATTTGGCGCAAAACACAATAATGCTAGGCCAACAGTCAAGCCCTTGAGAGAGCGAAAGCATGTCGAGAAACGACTTACATAGCGTGTGGAGAGGCGATTGATGACATCGATTAGAATAAATGGCTGTTTCATGAGAAATGATGGTAATTTAGTGTGATGTTATATTATAACAACTCGATGCGTTGTTCACTTCAAATTATAAGCTTGTTTACATTGAAGCCGACTGCAATTCTTGATTTTCAATCCAACCTATTTTTCCTATAAACATCTTTGATTGGTCCCTAATTCGACATTATTCAGACTAGTGTGTGACGTTGAATAGTCGATTAAGCTCTCGGTTGTGCGAGGCCTTTTTGTAATGGGTTTGAGCTTGGCTCTTGATAACAGGCATTAACAACGCAAAAAATACCCCCAGTAAAAATACTACCCCCTAGTATATATGGTTATTTGAAAGGTAACTGAGATAGGCTGAAGATGACGGTAAGTTTGGGTGCTTGTGATCTTAGTTATCGATCCAGTAAATCTTATTTTTCACATGATAGTTATTGGCATATGCCAGTAATGGGGCGTATGCTGAACTCCTGATCATCAATAACAGGAAGTTACTATGTTATACGCAGTACCTTGTCGCGACCTTCATGTTGGCAACCACTTTGCTCGTTCCCCACAGATCGCGATTGTCGATGAACAACGACAGATAAAACAGATTGTTCCTTTGATTGACTCCGACACCTCTTGCAATAAAAAGAAGCAATGGATTTCGGTTCTCCGTTCTTACGATGTGAAATCTGTGGTGGTTCGTTATATTGGTAAGAAGATGCTGGCGCACTTGTTCAATAACGATATTCGAGTCTTGGCATCGACAGGTAAGGCAGAAATCGGGGCTTTGGATTTCGACAATCTACGGGAAGTGACCGATCTCGATTATGGTCGCGAGCCGAGAAATAGTGGGTGTGGCAATAAAACGTGCGGCGAAAACGGGCACAAAAAACAAGCTTCGATTCTAATGGTACAGCCTAATCAGCTAGGTGCTATTCGAGGGTTCCGACAATGACCTTTTTGTTGACGCTATTGGGGTTTGTCGGAGTCGTTACATTGATGGCGATAGGCGTGATTTTTTCGCGCAAGCCAATCAAAGGCAGCTGTGGAGGATTGGCGCAGTTAGATATTGAGCGTGAATGCAATTGCAAGGATGTGTGTGAAGGGCAAAGCAAAAAGCTGTATCAGATTACTGAGCCATCAAGCTAAGTATCGAAGTAAGCATCAGAGTTCTCGCTCACTGAGTTAAATAACTTCTGGCTAACACGTTAATTAACTACTTTGAATCACCAACGCGTGACCATTGACGATGCACTTGGCGACTTTAGCTCGTGCACGCTTGATAATGTTGCCGAACGTTTGGCGAGACACCTGCATTTGTTCAGCGGCTTCAAGCTGGCTCAGGCCTTCTTGATCAGCCAAGCGCAAGGCTTCGAGCTCTTCCAATAGCAATTCTTCTTTATGAAGCTCGTCCATAGGAACACCATTGGGCTTAAAACAAGAGTAAGCCGTACGGGTACACAACTGGCGATGTTTTTTTGGTCGAGCCATATCAATCTCTAGCAATCTATGGGTAAAGGTAAGTATGAAGGTTTTCATTCCACACAATCATCGGCGTTGCCAAGTGTGCAGCCAAGGTTTTTTCAACGACAGCGCCATTTGTTTTGAAGCTATTGGCGAGCATGACACTTTAACTAAGCATGAGGCAGTAGCTAAATATAAAACCAGAGCCAAGATTGTACCAACAGATAAAGCTGAGGGCTACGATGGCATCATGCAAGGTGGCATTGTCACTACACTGCATGACAGCGCGATGTTGCATTGTCTATTTCAGAATGATATCAAGGCGATGACGGTGAGTTTAACCTCTCGTTTTCATCATCCGATTTTGATTGGTCAAGAACTGGAAGTTCGTGCCCAGTGGGTGAAAAGTAGACGTAATATCTACTTCCTAGAAAGCCAAATTACTCAGTGCGGAAAGTTATGTTCGTCGGCACAAAGTCAGTTTATGTCAGTTTCTAGCTATCAAACTTAAGCTTGGTATAGCGGTGTTGTTTTATCAGTTATAAAAGTCCAACTACGGTTTCATCATCACTGAAAATAACGTGTACGAAGAAGAGATTAACCGCGCACTGTTGAAGATTCGCGAGTCACGAAGGTGGCGTAAAATCTTGGTCGATTATTTCGCAGATCAGTAATCGAAATTAGAAGCATATTCAAAAGCTTTTGGACTGTCGCCGTTACAGTTGATCTGAACCGGAAGCCTTGGTCTTTTTGAAGTATTTGAATGCACTCCAAACCGCGTAAGCCGCAACACCCACAATCAATGCCGAGCGAAGGAGAATGGGCGCATCATGCTCAAGCTGACCAACATGCGGCACAATACTGGCGAACAAGCGACTGGTAAAAAGCAGCCCCATTACTAACATAATAATCTTATTCATGTGACCTGCCATTCAATTGAGTACGTTGCACAGAACGAGTTTTAGGGCGGTTAAACGGTTAACACGCCAGACAACGATTCTGCTCGAGATAAAATCATGCGCTTCTCAAACGTAACCGTCAATGCGATATCGGCGTTAAGCCAGTAAGCTAAAATTTCGTTTTTGGAAGGGGGCTGTTCTGTCAGGTGTAGCTAGAACTCGGAACAGGTAAGGGCGTTAAGGAATCTAAAATATTTACGTCAATGTATTGGTTTATGAATAACGTATCCAAAGCGGTACGTTGAATATCGGTAAAGTTATTATCTTTGAAATTTACAACTCATTTAGAATTATCAACTTCAAAGATAATATTGCTTAACGAGATCAGATTGTTGGGGTCTTATCTTGTCGAATATATCTTTTCGACCACAGATAAGTCCATGCAAAAGTTAAGGTTATGTTCAAGGCAGGTATACTTAATACCAACTTCTCCCGTGTTGAAATCAACGGATTTTGCGACATCTTCTTGAAAGTTATCAATGACTAACTGTAATAAGCAATCCTTGTCTAATACATTCATAAGTTTTCCTAAATATAATATGGTTGCAGATGCATATTAAAGGACAGGTTCCGATCATTATCAAGGAAAGCGAAAGAATATTTTCTCGTATAAATCACGTATCTTTATAACCCTTAATCATAATCAAACCTGAGAACATACCATATTGTAATTTATATTTTATCTATCTTAGAAACCTTCAATTACTAGCAAAATACGAACCAATTATTGTGAAGGTATGAAGAACTTTTTTCTCTGAATCTGAAAGGCGATTGGTTAGAGAATGTGATAATTGAGAGCTTACTTACAAAGGAATATTTTTATTTTAACAAAATATTAGGACTTAATTATATATGTATATTAGTTTTTGGTTATAAACTTTGATTGTGAAGGTGTTCTTGGATAAATGCGCTATAACCCTGTTTATTGTAATGACTACTGCTCCCATTTTACTTTTCATAAGCTATTCTTATTAAATGTTGATATGAAATTTGCTGCATTTATGTTTTTGGCGTGATCTTGGATTTGTTTAGTCAACCACATGGTAGATCTGATGTACATTTTACTTAAGTGAAAATCTCTTTGAATCAATGGCTAACGTTTGATTTTGGAATGAGATAAGGATCAAGTGTCTTCGTTTTCATCATGGTGTGGCATGGATGATCCACACAACAAGTTGATTGTTATTTAGTTTAAATAGGGAAATATTATGGCAGAGCAAGAGTATGATTATCCGGAATCGTACAATCTAATTTCAGTTACAGACCCTTCCAGTAAAATCAAGTATGCAAGCCCCCATTTTAATGAAGTAGCAGGCTATCAAGAAGGAGAACTAGTAGGTGAGTATCACAATGTAGTTCGTCACAGGGATATGCCTAAAGCCGCGTTTAAGGACCTATGGGGCCATATTCAGTCAGGTAGTAACTGGATGGGTATGGTGAAAAACCAACGGAAAGGTGGTGGCTATTACTGGGTTGATGCTTTTGCTTCTCCGTTAAAAGAAGATAATGAGATTGTTGAGTACCAATCTGTAAGGTTTAAGCCTAAAAGAGAATATGTTGAACGTGCAGAAAAAGCGTATGGAACTTTAAATAACGGAAAAACACCATTCAAGCTCATGTTACCGAAAACGAGACTTTGGCAACGTCAGACACTCATTTCAATATTGCTAATCGGGTTAGCCTACGCGCTTCACCTTAATCAATTCGTAACGGTACCGCAAATGTTCTTATTACTCTTTATGGGTAGTTCGGTATCGATTTATATTTTGACTCGTCGCTTGGAGAATATTTGTAAAATAGCAAAAGAAGAGTTCAACAACCCTTTAATGGAACATATTTACTTTGGCAAGGTGGACGATCTCTCCGAAATTGCGCTGGGAATGAAGGTTCGGAAACAGTATGCAAAAGCATTATTAGGCAGAATTCGAATTTCGGTGAGTGATTCATGTGAAATGACCCTGAAACAGGCGAATAAAACTGCTGAATCGAACGCCACGGTGTCTGAAAACCTTGAAAATCAGAAAACAGAAATTGATATGGCTGCGACTGCCATCAACGAGATGCAAGCGGCTTCAAGTGAAATTTCTCAAAATGCGCAAGGAACCCTCGATTCTACCTTTAGCACCCAGCAAGAGCTCTTATCTTGTCAAAACGAGCTAAACCAAGTCGAAGAAAACTTTGTCGAGCTCACCAATGAATTAGATAACATATCGACAATATCGCTGTCTGTAGAGAGGGAGACGCAACAAATAAGCTCCGTCATCGAGATGATCAACGCGATTGCTGACCAAACTAACCTATTAGCACTGAATGCTGCGATAGAAGCCGCACGAGCTGGTGATTCAGGAAGAGGGTTCTCGGTCGTGGCAGATGAAGTAAGGGTGCTTGCTCAGAAAACACAAGAAGCAACAACAGAGATTCAAGCGGTTATTGAAAAGCTATGCACAGGCAGTGGTCAGTCAGTAACGGCTGTTAACAACGGGACGGAAAAAGCGAAACGCACTCAAACGACGATTCAATCGACTCTAGAAAGCCTCACATTATTGAGTGAAAAGGTTCAAGGAGTGGTTGATAGGAATAACCAAATCGCGGTCGCTATTGAAGAACAAGTTAATGTCTCTGAAGAGATTAACCAGAATATTCTTTCTATACACAGTAAAGCTGAAGCTTCTCACGATCTCATGGAAGACAGTAAAAAACAGTATGAACAAAGTGTACTCAGCTTGAATGAGCTAAGAAAAGGAGTGGCTCGATTTTAAATCGCAATAGAGCAAGTAGTTAGCGGGTTCTGACTCGGCATTCTCAAGCCTAGAGTTTGTAGTTAGAGTTGCTTTTTGAAGATGGTCATTTAAATGAATAACTACAGAAATAGACAGCTAAAGGGGGCGATCTAGATGATTAGAGATTTATTTTTCTTCGTTTAATATTCTGATTTATGATCGCATGCAATCTAAGGGGGACAAATGTCCTCCTTTTTATTTGGAGAGGCGCAATAAAATAGGTGCCACTAAAACAAATAATAAAGGACACATCTATGGACCTATTCGCTCTACTTGATATCAACAATACTTTAGTCAATATTCCAATAGGGGGATGGCTACGCAATGAGCTGGATTGAAGCATTCGGCACCGTGTTTGGTTTGTTGTGTATTTGGTTTGCAAGCCAAGAAAAAACCATTAACTACCTGTTCGGATTGCTGAATGTCACCTTATTCGCGGTTATCTTTTTCCAAATTCAGTTATACGGACTGTTACTTCTACAACTCTTTTTCTTTTGCGCCAACATTTACGGTTGGTACGCATGGACACGTCCTAATGAGCAAGGTGAAACGCTAGAAGTTCGTTGGTTGAGCCAAAATGAACTAGTAGCAACGGCCGTAGCGTGTGCGATTTCTATTGCTTTGTTAACTATGTACATCGACCCATTCTTTTTTGCGCTAGCAAACATCGCGGTAGATAGCATGAATCTATTTGGTGCGGATTTAGCGGAGCCAGTGCTTGAACCGGATGCGTTCCCATTCTGGGATGCCACGATGACCATTCTATCTATTGTTGCTCAAGTTCTTATGACACGTAAGTATGTTGAAAACTGGATACTGTGGATTGTGATTAACATTATCAGCGTTGGTATTTATGCGACGCAGGGTGTGTACGCAATGTCTGTTCAATACGCAATCTTAATGTTTATTGCGGCAAACGGTACTCGTGAGTGGGCACGCACAGCTAAACGAAACAGTGATAAATCGTTAACTCAAGCAACGGCTTCTTAGGAGTGAAGATGGCAAAGCAACCTCATATCTGCGTTGATGAAACGCAAATTGCTCCGTTAGTTATTGTTTGTGGTGAGCCAGATAGAGCGAATCGAATCGCTAACTTGCTTGAACATGCTGAACTGGTCTCTGAAAACCGTGAATATCGAATCTTCACTGGAACTCATCAAGGTAAAGCGATATCGGTTTGCAGCACGGGCATTGGTGCACCTTCAATGATCATTGCGGTAGAAGAGCTTAAGTTTTGTGGTGTGACTCATATTGTCCGAGTAGGGTCTGCAGGTGCGATGCAGTCACATATCGGGCTTGGTGAGCTAATTATTGCAGAGGGCGCGGTTCGCGATGAGGGTGGTTCTACCGCTTACGTTAAGCCGTCGTATCCCGCCTATGCAAGCTTCTCTCTGCTTAAAGAGCTAGACAAGTTCTTGCAGCAGCAGTCAACACCTTACTATTTGGGCACGGTACGCTCACACGACAGTTTTTATACCGATGACGAGAAGGCGCTTTGTCAGTACTGGAATGGCAAAGGCATTTTAGGTGCAGACATGGAAACATCCGCGCTGTTTACCGTGGGACGCTTGAGAGGGCTTAATGTCGCTTCTATCTTGAACAATGTTGTCTTGTACGAACAAGATGTAAAGGAGGGCGTTGGGCAATATGTCGATGAGGCAGAGGTAATGATGCAAGGAGAGCGGCTAGCGTCATTAGCGGCACTGGAAGCATTAATTACTCAATAAGAGCCTGAATAAATGCAAGACGAAAGCGATGGGAGACCGTCGCTTTTTTATTGGGTTCTCTCCTGTGGTTTAAGTGGTTACAATCGTTTGAATATAAACAGCAGTAATGCAATGAGAGAGTAAGTATGAAGATTGCACCATACTCAAGCGGACGCTTTAAAAACTACTTAGAACAAAAAAGCTCTGAATTTAGAGATCTCATCTACCAACACCAAGTTAACTCTCGTTACTTCAATCAAAATGATGAAATCCTACGTCAAGGTGAGCAGCTTCAGTATCTTTATGTAGTGCCCGCAGGAAGAGTCTCTATGAGTATTTCGGCGGCTAATGGGCGACGCTTTCAATTGGGCGAAGTGAATTGTGATTACCATATCTTCGGTGAGATGGAGTTTTTCACGCAGACCCCTTGTCAGTGGAACGTAGTGGCTGATGAACACATGCAAGTTGATGTTATTTGCATTCAGAAGCTAGCAGAAGCACTACATGAAAATCCGGAGATGATGTTCTTCTTTGCCTCTGCATTGGCGGAAGATTATCAAGACTCTATGGGTATTTACACTAACCGTCTTTTACACTCAATTACCTACAATATTGCGTATGATTTATTGGTTCAAAGCGAGACTAACACTGTGTTAGGCGGTTTCGATAAAGTGAATCAAGAAGCAGAACGATTTGGTACATCGAGCAGAGTGTATCGAAGAGCGGTTAAAGACCTATTAGACAAGGGTTTCATCAGAAAAGGAGATCAAGGGTTAGAAATTGTCGATCAGCGAGCACTGCAAGCTTTTATTGACTCCTACGAATAATAAAAGAGCTTGGCACTTACTTAAATGCCAAGCTCGGTTTTTCAATGTTTACTATTAACTACTCGCATCTATTTATGAGCGACTTTCTCTCAACAACTAGCCCGTAAGTGTCCGCGCACCATTACCGGCGACTAAGTATTAATCCTTAAGCTTTTGCATACATGAGTGTTCTATAACCACCGATTAAGTTGCGTGCTTTAAAGCCGTTGTTGACGAGTTGGCGATAAGCCACGTTACCACGTAACCCGACTTGGCAGTAGATTACAATCTCTTTGTCTTTTGATAGTTCGTCCATGCGGTGACGCAGTTGGTCGACAGGAATGTTGATTGCGCCTTCAATAAAGCCACCATTTTCTAGTTCGCCAGGGTTACGAACATCGAGTAGGAGTTGGTTGTCGCTTAATGTTGCAATCTCATCGAAATGAATAGGTGTCGCGTCACCTTTAATAATATTGTTGGCAACAAATGCGGCTTGGTTAATCACGTCTTTGGCACTCCCGTAAGGTGGTGCATAGGTTAATTCAAGGTGTTGAAGCTGATCAACGGTCATACCTGCACGTTGAGCTACTGCCATAACATCAATGCGTTTATCAACGCCATCTTTACCGACGGCTTGCGCACCTAGTATTTTCCCTGTCTTAGGGGCGAATAACATCTTGAACGAGACAATCTCAGCGCCAGGATAGTAGCTAGCGTGGCTTGCGGTATGCACATAGACTTTTTCATAGTCGACGCCTTCACGCTTCAACTGTTTTTCGTTTTTCCCTGTTGAGGCAACGGCTAGGTCAAAAATCTTACAGATAGCTGTGCCCTGTGTACCTTGATAGATTTCATTGCGTCCGAGCATGTTGTCGGCAGCCATACGACCTTGACGGTTAGCAGGGCCAGCAAGCGGAACTAGAGTTTGTGCACCTGTGACAAAGTCTTTTTCTTCGACCACATCACCCACAGCGTAGATGCTAGGATCGCTAGTCTGCATCATTTCATTGGTGTAGATACCACCTAGTTCGCCAATTTGAAGTCCTGCTTCTTTTGCTAACTTAGTCTCAGGACGCACACCGATAGCCATGATTAAGATATCAGTAGTTAATGACTCGCCATTATTAAGTGTTAATTCTAATTCACCCTCTATGTGTTGGTGCTTCTCGCTCTCGCCTGAATCAAAACTTGCGATGTGTTCGTTAGGTATATATTTCACAGACTCAAGCGCGACGCCGAGTTTTAGGTCGATGCCTTTGTCACGAATCTCCGCATGGGCAAAGCCGGCCATTTCCCGGTCTACTGGCGTCATTACTTGGTCAGCCATCTCAATCAACGAAGTCTTGATCCCAAGCTGATGAAACGCTTCCATCATTTCCAAGCCGATAAAGCCACCGCCAACAACTGTCGCGTGCTCAGGTTTATTCATTTGGATTGTTTCGATGATGCGATCCATATCTGGAATATTGCGTAGTGAATGGGTGAGGGGGTTATCGATTCCTGAGATGGGAGGAACGACGGCACCGGCTCCAGGGCTGAGTAATAAGAAGTCGTAACTCTCGCTGTAGTGATTACCATCAACAAGATTTTTGACTGTAACGGTTTTATTGGTGCGATCAATAGAGGTAACTTCGTTCATCACTCGTGCGTCAACGTTGAAGCGAGCTAAGAAGCTTTCAGGTGTTTGTAACAGAAGCTTGCTTCTATCCTCGATATCGCCACCTATGTGGTATGGCAATCCACAGTTGGCAAAAGAGACGAATGGTCCTCGTTCAAACATTATGATTTCGGCTTCTTCACTAAGACGACGAGCGCGTGCAGCAGCTGAAGCACCTCCAGCTACGCCACCGATGATTACAATTTTAGTCATACGTTTACCTATTACTGTCTCTAAGTTTAACTATACAAATTGCCGAGCATAGAGCTTGTATCTTCTTAATGATCAGTACTGGCTGGTCGCCGGCGATTGAGTAGTTTTCGAAATACCTAGATACTATAAAGATGTAAATTAGCATTGTCTAATATTTATTTTAAAGCTATCACCTCGGGATTGAGCGTTTGGTCCAAGGGCTGTGATTAGACTAAAGCACGCTAGTAAAGGTAATACGCGTTAGCGAGTCGAGTACAGGTTAGCCAAATTAACTGTCATGAGCATAATGAACAGGATCATGGATGTGCTGACTGATTACGTTCTTCAGATCTTGTTCATACAGATCTAGCCAGGCATAACGCTCGCGATACAACTTACGCTTTTGACGTTTTAGAGCTTCAAGATCTTTCCTGTTCGGGTTTGTCGGGAGACGATAGAAATAGTTATCATGCACCTGTCCATCGTGCTCTTCCCACAGACTGTCGTATTTAAGGCTGATGTCTTTGTTTTTCTTACCGTAGCGTAATGAGTTCGAGACATGACCAGACTCTTTTACCGCATAGATATTGTCGATACCCAAGTTAATAGCGAGCAGTCGTAGTGTTTCTACCATGAAGGATTTAGGTCTTAAACCGTAAAAAGCTTTGGTGAATGTGCGGCTAAATCCATTGTCATTGGCGCCACCCTGTATACCGCCGATGTAGATGTTGTTGTCGAAAACAGTAAACGAAATGGTATACATTTTTTCGAGTTGAGAGTTGGTCAATGAAATTGTCAGTTCACCTTCTTTTCTCGCGTTTCTTTCGAAGCTGAGATTAACCAGATAAACGTTGTCATCTATCTCAAGTTTTAAAAGATTGAGCCTTTCGTTATAGATTTGGTGTCTAGCGGTGTTTTTCAAGGTAGTTGTCATCATTTGCTTACTTATTAAGCAGCTTCTCTTTCTGGATTTAGGTGAACGTCACCAACAGGCGCACAGTTCCTGATATCACCAGACCACCGCTCAGGCTTTCGCTGTTTTGCAGCGAGCAATACCTCTACACGACGCTTCAAGATCTCTTTATCTTTTCCATTGTGATGCTCTGAAGGCGTGACGTAATTTAGCTGACTGTGCTTGTGCTCGGTGTTGTACCAGCGTACGAAGGCTTCAACCCAACTTTGGCTACTATCGATTGTTTCAAAGCCTTTCGTTGGCCAGCTTGGCATGTACTTTACCGTGCGGAACAATGACTCAACATACGGGTTATCATCACTGACTCTTGGGCGACTATACGATGAAGTAATACCTAACTCTTCCATTTTTGCTTTGAACGTCAACGACTTCATCGGCGCACCATTATCTGAGTGAAGAACCAGTGCTTGATTGAAGCACTGCTCTCGCATCAACGTTCGTTGCAGAAGTTGTGACGCTAGCTCACCGCATTCATGCTCATACACTTCATAACCAACAATTTTTCGACTGTAGATGTCCTCAATGACATACAGGTAATAGTGTTGGCCTCGAACCTTTGAAGGTAAGTAAGTGATATCCCACGTATAGACTTGGTTTGAGTCCGTCGCTGTGTAACTGGTTGGCTTCGCTTGCTTCTGTCTGCTCCGCTGACGACCTCGCTTGTGAAGTTGCCCCTGCGTACTCAGTACTCGATAGTAGCTCGACTCAGAGGCGATATACTCACCTCTATCAAGCAGTGTCGGGACGATTTGAGTTGGAGGCAAGCTTGCAAACTCAGAGCGGTTACACACCTCGATTATCGCATCACGCTCTTCCTGCGACAGCTTGTTAGCAGGCTCAGGTCTGAGGCATATTGGCCTTTTGTCAGCTTGAACTTCACCTTGCTGATACCAGCGACGATACGTTCTCAAGTCGATTTGAACTTCATGGCAAGCTGGCTCTAAACGACACCCGCATTGCTTCGCTTCAAGGATAAGAGTCACTATGGTCTGCCTTTCATCGGTTGAGGTTAGTCGTCCTCTGGCTCTTCCCCGTAAAAGGCTCTCAGCTTTTTTCTTAGTACCAAGAGAGCGGCCGTTTCAGCGAGTGCTTTTTCTTTGAGTCGTAAATCTTTCTTCAACTCTTTGATTTCAAGTTTGTCAGCTTTAGCCTGCTTCTTTGCTTCAGCTTCCTGCTCTTTACTCGACTTAAACCCTTGCATACATTCGCTGCGCCAACTTTGGATTTGTTCAGGGAAAAGACCTTTTTCACGACAATATTGGCTGAGTTCACTTTCGGTCATCGAGTAAGTCTCGGCAACAATGGCGAGTTTAGTTTGAGCAGACCACTGCTCTGATGAAGTGTTGCTATTTGGCACGGCGGCTCCTGAACCTCTG
>NZ_MAKD01000014.1:21845-71705 GCF_001691235.1 Vibrio sp. ZF57
GCTTTGGATTTGCTCTGGAAAAAGACCTTTTTCACGACAATATTGGCTGAGTTCACTTTCTGTCATTGAGTAGGTTTCAGCGACAATGGCAAGTTTAGTTTGAGCTGACCACTGCTCTGATGAAGTGTTGCTATTTGGCACGGCGGCTCCTGAACGTCTGAGTTGCTGGCGCCAATGATACAGGGTCGCAGTGCTAATTCCTTCCTCTTCCGACACTTCTTTCACTGACATCGAATAGGGAGGTAATAGCTTCTTCAAGATAGCTTCTTTTCTTTCTACTGAGATACGAGACACAATTACTCTTTATCGCCCAAACTGGTTAAATTTTAACAGTGACAACTACCCTGCCAGATAGGGGGTTTGACAGCCTGTAAGCAAGTTCAAGAACTCGGGTTGAGTAAATAGCTGGCTTGTTTTTATGTGCATTAAAGCTTTAGAATAATAGTGTTTACCAATTTTGATTGCACCGTTGGTTGATTTTTTCTCGTACGAAACAACAGAAAATCCCATTTTTTCGAGTACTTCTGCTGAACTCTTTATAGCAACTGTTGTGTAGTAGTCGGTAATGTTAGCGTGTTTTGCTAGAAACCTGAATTCTCTATTTAATTGTAGACGAAAAGGTCGCTCGTACAGCGAATGCTGGCTCACCGCAAAATAAGCTAATTTTCGGCTTTTATTATAAGGAACGGTTTTTCTTAAATCTATTTCATCAATCGACTTTTGAGAAAGTGTTTCAATTTCGGAGATCATACCTTCAGTCGTGAATATAGTGCCTATGTTATGTCCTAATAGCTCCCCTGTGACGCTGTCGACATATTTATAGGCAATGAAACGTTTTTCATTGCAATAGTTTAAAAAATCGATTTTATAGAGTCCATGCTTAATATTCTCATCAGAGGTTTTCTCATGAAAAACAAGTACAGAATTTACAATCTCACTATCATTAGAATTTCCAATCGGATATTCACAAACAGGATTGTGTTCGATCATTGATGTTGACTGATAATTTGCTCTGGCGATCAAGTTATTTAAACTACGGTATTTCTCTTCCATCAGAGTATTGAATTGATCAACTCTATTTTTAGAACTAGGGTCCTGATGTTGTAAATGACTAACTTTAGATAGATAAGGCTCAAGATCGTTGGTAAATTCTCGCAAAACACGAATACTACGGCTAAGAGTTGGTTTAGTTGTTCCTCTTTCCCATCGACTAAGTGTAACGGTATCAATGTTCGATAGATCTCCTCCGAGTAAGTTGAGCTTTGTAGCTGTTTGACTTTGTGTTAGTTCATTCGCGATTCGATATTTTTTTAAGTATTCGCCAAACACAGTAGTTTTCTCCAATTTTTTGCATAAGGCGAAGTATTATTATGTGTAGAAACTTAAGATGGTAGGCATCTTAATTTAAAGGCTGTTTGGCTATGCCTAATGATTTTTGATTGAGTATTGGTTATCCCACTGGGTTGTTTTTATGAGGGTTATTATTTCGGGTTGAGAAAGAAGTGTCGCTGTATCAATTTCGTATAAGCAATGTTCGAATGAGCGGTTGCCTAATTTAAAACCTCCTTTTTCTGACTCAATATCAAATGCTATTTTCTTAAATCCAAGTTGCTCTAAAATTTGTCCGCTTTCAGGCCATGCATTAAAGAAATAATAACGTTGAACATTTGAATAGTGAATTAGGTTTATAAATTGAGAAACTAACATACATCGAAATATCTGGAAATTAGAAGAGTAACGATTATAATTACAAACCGATAACTTAGTCGAATTTTTATAACTGACAGATTTTGTCAGGTCGATATCAATGATTTTTGAATGAGTAACTTTGTCAAAATAGTCACTTTCGAATATAAAACTAAGTGAGTGACCTACCAACTGCCCGCTTTCTGTTATAAATCTTTTTAAAATAGCTCGTTTGTTTTGTTGGTAGTCATATAGATTAATGTCGAAAAAACCCTTCGGTGTATGGATGGCTGTTTCGTAAAAGATTTTAAGGCTAGATAGTATCTTGTCATCATCTTTCAAAAGAAGTGGCATCTCAGTAATTAAAGCTGATTGTGGCTCTTGTGGCTCTTGTGGCTCTTCATAACTTAATGATGAAAGCTTCGTTACCCTGTTATTAAAACGAAGTTGTTCAATCTCGTCTAGTAGCTTTGTTTCGTTTGGATTAGGTATTAATTCATAAAAGTCACTCAGGTCAACCTGTAAACAACGCAAGATTCTTAGGCATTTTGCAAGTGTTGGTTTGGTTTTTCCTCGTTCCCAACGACTGAGAGTTACCACGTCTACAGAGCGAAACTCTTCATTTGCAAGGTTTAACTTAACAGCAAGCTCACTCTGAGTAAGACCTAGTGAGACTCTCAATTCCTTTAAATAGTCACCAAACATACATTATCCCTAAGCGTAATTTGATCTAATTGAAGTATAGTCATCTATGATAGTTTATGGCGTTTTTAATAACCTATCTAAAAGTAACAGACTCGAGATTACCGTTTTGAAACGGCATTGTGTATTTGTACAGGAGTTCGTTTAACTACTTATGCAGTTTGTCTTCACGGTTAAGAAGTAGGCATGTAAAGCTACATATGATTTGTTCATGCTAATCCTTGCTAGTTATTGATCTGTAGTATGGATTAATCACAAAAAGAGGTTTGTTTATGAATACGAATATGTTGTCTGAAAATTTACAAGCCGAAGCACTTATTGACGATGTTAATCAGGGATTGTTTTATCCTGTTTTTCAACCGATAACTAATGGCAATGGAACTGTCGGTGCTGAGGTTTTGTTACGTTGGGAAAAAGGGCACGATGTTGAATCGTCAATTCGCTGTCTGTTAGACTCTAAGAAGATTGCATGGTTTACTCAAATATTCTTGTTAAGAGTGTCCGAGGAATTATTGTCTCAGAAGAAAATGATTGATTTTCTGACTATTAATATCTCCCCTGATCACGTTTTAAGTTTCACTTTTCTACGTGATATTTCCCCAATTTGGCAAGCATGCAACAAGTTAGGTATAACCTTATGGATTGAGCTTACTGAGAATGAACAATACCCGGTTGGCATTGACGAGAAAAGGATGATGTCCCAGTTTGGAGTATGTCGTGGTCTTGGAATTAAAATCGCGATAGACGACTATGGCAGTGGTTATAACACTGGTGAAGCACTGATTAGGGTTGTTAAACCGAACATAGTGAAAATAGATCGGTCGTTAATGAGAAACCGGAGTGATAATTCGACCTTTTGGGAGCGTCTTAGATTTTTAGCTCGGAAGTATCAGATTGAATTGTTATCTGAAGGTATAGAAAACCATGAAGATTTACGTTTTGCACAATCGCAGGGCATAGATTATTTTCAGGGCTATCACTTAGGCAAACCTGGCTCATTGAGTCAATTGTCGAAACAAGGTGCAGCATATTGCTGATCTACTTAAAAATAGCGTGAATAAATTCGGGTTACTTTTAGTGTGTAAAGCATCATCGTTAGTTTCAAGAGTTTTAGGTTTGCCGGAACATAATGCCATTCTATTAGTTTAATCATGCCTACTTAGTATCAAGTGTTTAATGCCTGCCAGTTTATCTATTTATAACCATTTGTTAGCATTGGGACAAACAACAAAACATTGGAATCGTTATGTCGCAGTCACCTTTGGATCAAAAGGCTTTGGAGCAAGAGCTTTCAGGTCAACAGCCCTCCTTATCTCAAATTAATGTGTTTCCGGTTAAATCAGTAGGTGGGATTGCACTCTCTTCTGCTTGGGTCGAAAAACAGGGCCTTACCTTCGACAGACGTTTTATGTTGGCCTTGGCTGACGGATCAATGGTGACGGCGCGTAAGTACCCTAAAATGGTCAAGGTGTCTTCTAGCTTGCAGCCAGACGGCTTGATTTTTACTTATGAAGGTAAAGAGCCGCTGCGTCTGAAATATGCAAACTTCAAGATGCAAGAAGCGCCTGCAACGGTGTGGAAAGATAGCTTCACTGCGTATACCACCAACGACGAGGCGGATGATTGGTTCAGCGATGTGCTTGGTGTTCGCGTAGAACTGCTGTTCTGTGGTGAGCAGTCGAATCGTGTTCGAGAAAAGCTTGGTCAGAATGTCAGTTTCGCTGACGGCTATCCAATGTTGGTGATTAGCCAAGCCTCTCTAGATGAGCTCAATCGCCGCAGCCCTGAAGTTCATTCAATGGATCAGTTCCGCACTAACTTTGTTGTTTCAAATACAGAAGCCTTTGCCGAAGACGGCTGGAAGCGTATCCGAATTGGTGAGGTTGAATTCGAAGCGGTGAAGCCTTGTGAGCGCTGTATCCTGACGACAGTCGATGTTGAGAGTGGCGAATTTAGATCAACAAAAGAGCCGCTTAATACCTTCTCTACATTCAGAGCCAACGAGCGTGGTGGTGTCTTCTTTGGCCAGAATCTAGTGGCGAAAAATGAAGGTCTGGTGAAAGCGGGTGATGTGGTTGAGGTACTTGAAACCAAAGAGAAAGAGCACTACGAAGACACTTGGGTAGAATCACTGCACTTAACTTGCGTCGAGCGTGAAGAGATCGCTCGCGACTTCACAACCTTTTGGCTAGAGCCAGCGAAAGAGAACCATTCATTACCAAGCTATCAGCCAGGGCAACATTTACCGATTGAGATGGTGATTGATGGCGAGAAGTTTTCTCGTCGTTACACGTTATCTTCTAGCCCTTCACGAGCGGGTCGTTTAGCGATTTCAGTGAAGCGAGTGGACGATGGCCAGATCTCTAATTGGTTGAATGATCATTTCCAAGTGGGCGATACGCTAGTTGCTCAAAACCCAGATGGTGCGTTCTACTTAGAAGCGAATCCAACTCACCCATTACTGCTGTTGTCTGCAGGCAGCGGCATTACCCCTATGTTGTCGATGCTTCGTTACTTGGCAGACCATGGTCAAATTGATGATGTGGTTTTCTATCATCAATGCAGCAGCGAAGAAGATATCCCTTATCAAGCTGAGATTGATAAGATCGCCAGTGAGCACGCGGGTCTTCGTGTGATCTATTCATTAAGCCAACCAACCAAAGAGTGGGATGGTTTGTCTGGGCGTCTAAGCGTGTCGCATGTCGCTAAAATTGAAGAGCTACACAAGCGTCAAGCGTTCGTGTGTGGCCCTGACGGCTTTATGGACAATGCCAAGAAACTACTGATTCAAATGGGGCTTAACCCTCAACATTATCATCAAGAAGCGTTTGGTGTTGCTCAATCAACGGAAGAAGCGGTGAAGCAACTGCAGTTGAGCGTTAACGGCTACCTGTTCGAAGGCAACAACCAATCAACACTACTAGAGCAAGCTGAGTCGGCAGGTGTGTCTATCGCATCAAGCTGTCGCGCGGGTTTCTGTGGTGCTTGTAAAGTGACCCTTGAGTCTGGGCAAGTTCATCAACCTGATGTACCGGCGTTGCAAGAGCATGAACGCAACATGGGGCAAATACTGGCGTGTTGCAGTGTGCCTCAAACTAATATCGAAGTTGTAGACTAACTCGGTAGGTCGGAAGGCCAGAAAGAAAAGCACATTGAATAGAAAAGGCCGGAAGTTCACTGAAATGAACTTCCGGCCTTTTTGATTCTAAGATTAATTCAAACAATTAATCGTAGATCGTTGGGATCGGTTGACGCTTGTGCTGTGTTGCTTTGTAGATGCCAACTAAGCGATCTGATACGTCTTGAGAGACTTCTTTGCCTTCAAGGAAATCATCGATTTGATCGTAAGAAAGGTTCAATGCTGCTTCATCGGCTTTCTGAGGGTCAAGCTCTTCTAGATCAGCAGTTGGTACTTTCTTAACAAGTTGCTCTGGAGCGCCCAGCGTTGCTGCAAGCTCACGAACTTGGCGTTTGTTCAGGCCGAACAAAGGTGCTAAATCACATGCGCCGTCACCGTGCTTAGTGTAGAAGCCAGTAATGTTTTCCGCTGAGTGGTCGGTACCGATGACAAGACCACCAACGTAACCTGCGATTTCGTATTGTGCGATCATGCGAGCACGAGCTTTCACATTCCCTTTCACAAAGTCGATTTTTGCTGAATCTGTTGGCAGCAGGCCTGTGCCTTCAAGAGCAACATGAGATGCAGCGTGAAGCCCATCAACACCGGCTTTAATGTTTACAGAAACGGATTGAGAAGGCTGAATGAAAGACAGAGCAAGTTGTGCTTCATCTTCATCTTTTTGCTCACCATATGGTAGGCGAACGGCGATGAATTGGTAGTTGTCGCTACCAGCGCTTTCATTCAGGCTATTAACTGCCATTTGTGCTAAACGGCCACAAGTTGTCGAATCCACACCGCCACTGATACCAAGGATCAGAGACTTGCAGCCTGACTGCTGAAGTTTAGTTTTGATAAAGTCCACACGGCGAGTCACTTCGAAGTGAGGGTCAATTGAAGGTAGTACGCGCATTTCGTCACGAATTAACTGTTCCATTCGTATTCCTTTCCTGCAAGCAAATTAAAGATCTAGTGTTATCATACCTAAATCATCCGATTTAAAAACCTCTTTGCACAAGCTTAGAAAGAGAAGGCAGTAATAAACAATGGAAAAAATAGCCATTTTCGGTAGTGCGTTTAATCCACCGAGCCTAGGGCATAAAAGTGTGATTGATTCGTTGGCTCACTTTGACAAAATTCTACTCGTTCCAAGTATTGCCCATGCTTGGGGAAAAGAGATGCTAGACTTTGATACGAGATGTCAGTTAGTTAATGCATTTATCAGTGATCTTTCACTGGATCAAGTTGAGCTTTCGTTGATCGAAAAGAGCTTATTTACACCCGGCGAAAGCGTGACGACTTTTGCTGTACTCAGTGAACTGCAAAAGTTACATCGTGACGCTGAACTGACGTTTGTTATTGGGCCAGATAACTTCTTTAAGTTCTCATCTTTCTATAAATCAGATGAGATTACTGAGCAGTGGTCTGTAATGGCTTGCCCTGAAAAAGTGAAAATTCGCAGTACAGACATACGTAATGCACTGATAAGTGGAAGCGATGTGGCAAAACTGAGTACAAAGTCAGTTACAAAGATGTTGCAAGATAGTGGACTGTATCAGATAATGTAAGTTCACTAATCAAGAGGTCAGAGGACTATGCTAAAGAACGCGATACCAGCGACGTTGATCATGGCAGCATGTAGTATGCCTGCGTATGCTGAGTGTGATTTTTTTAGCTTAGATTCAATCATGCTGACTTCTGATGAAGATGACAATTGTCTAGATTTCTCGACCAGCATTGAGTCTTTTGGCCAACGTATGATGGAAATCAGTGGGCTGAGCGATGATGAACCGGAAAGCACACCGGACTATTGGTCTGACTGGGTTCTTCAAACCAAAGACTCGCCATTGCTGACACAAAGCATTGAGTCAAACTATGTTGGCTTGGGTATGTGGTTTCCAGAAGACCTTGAAGATGAGCAGTATGATATGTCGACTGAAGAGTGGTTGATGAATCATGGTCTTCAACTCAGCATCGGTTTTGGCGAGAAAGTCGAAGGGCAGCCGCGTATGCGCTTTGATTATCGTTGGCACGACTCACGTGACGCCGACCTAATGATGCAGGTTGAGTTGCCATTTTAGACAGGCAGATACACAGATAGATTGCTATCTACGTCTAAATAGTAAGAATTAAAAAAGCCGCAAAAACTCAGTTTTTGCGGCTTTTTAGTATCTGGCTTGCGAGTTTTAATACCAGCACTCACTTTCCGGCAAGCTATAAATCTTCACCAAAAACAAGCATACACAGTTGCTCGAACTCTTCTTCTTTACCTGAGAACAGATCATCAATCACAAGTGAACGTTTTTGACCTGACTGCATGCGTTTCTTCGCTTCTCGCATCACCATCACCAGAGTGTGCTCTTGTGGCAGGTTTGAATCATCAATGTTCCATTGATTGAATCGCTGAGAAAGAGCACTTTCGCAAAGCAGTGGTTTAAACGACAACACTTCTTGCTTCAAGACAGAAAGCATATCTTTAAACGCTTGTTCCGTATTATTGGCATTGGAAGCACGAGCTTTGGTTTGTTCTAGCTTTTCTAGTAGTGCCGAAGAGAGGTTCGTTTGCGTGATGTAACCCGCTTGTCTTGGGAATGAATCCGTCAAACGAACAGAAAAATCGACACGGTTAACCTGAGTGTTTGGAAAGTAGGTCAGTGACGTTAGGCAGTCGTATGGAATCCAGACGCTTTGTCCTGGTTCAACGGCATACTCTTGTTTGCCTAACTTAATCAAAACCAAGCCACTTTGAACCGATACAAGGCTATGTTTAAGTACTTTCTTGCGTGGTGTGATCACCAAGTGTGAAAAGTAAGCCGATGTATATTCAATAGCGAAGTTCATAGATAGTACCTTAATTTTGGGGCGTCAAGATTACCGTTAATCTTAAAGAATGCCAACAATAACAGGGGATTTTCAATGTTTCTGGTCTGACCTTGTCAAAAGTATGGGCTCTGTAGCTGCGAGAAGTCAAAACAACGCGTAGAATGAGCCAGCTTTTTATTATATGAATTAAAAAATGACCT
Organism: Vibrio sp. ZF57; assembly: GCF_001691235.1. Lineage (NCBI taxonomy): Bacteria > Pseudomonadati > Pseudomonadota > Gammaproteobacteria > Vibrionales > Vibrionaceae > Vibrio > Vibrio sp. ZF57. The sequence continues at coordinate 30,375 of NZ_MAKD01000014.1, forward strand.
CTCCAACCGATCCATATGTTGATATTCGCCCTTACGGCGATGATGAAATTCCAGCGGCACTAAACCGTCTTATTAATGATGAAGAATTTATCAGTGCAATCTTGCACTACCGTTTTTCAAACCATGCGTCTTGGTTCAAAGCATTAATGAGCCCGATTTTGCGTGTGTACTTAAAAATGAAATGGAGCAAGCTGACTAGCGTTGAATCCATTCAGATTGAAGTGAAAAAGTACTTACGCGACACGTTAGCGAAAACCACTAGCGGTGTGACGTACACTGGTATCGAGTCACTGGATGCGAACCAAGCTTATCTGTTTGTATCAAACCATCGTGACATTGCTATGGATCCTGCGTTGGTAAATTACGCTCTGCATCAAAATAATCATCAGACTTGTCGTATCGCTATCGGAGACAACCTGTTGAAAAAGCCATGTGCGACTGAATTGATGCGTTTAAATAAGAGCTTCATCGTAAAGCGTTCTTTGAAAGGACCGCGTGAGATGATGAAAGCGCTAGGGCAGTTGTCTTCTTACATTAAGCACTCTCTAGAAACGGGCAACTCAATCTGGATCGCTCAAAAGGAAGGTCGTGCGAAAGACGGTAACGATTTTACTGAGCCAGCAATTTTGAAAATGTTCCACGTTGAAGGACGTAAGCAAAAAATTGCTTTCCCTGAATACGTGAAGTCATTGAAGATTGTTCCTGTGGCTATTTCTTACGAGAACGACCCATGTGACACGGCTAAAGCGATAGAGCTTTTCGAAAAAGACGTAAACGGCAGTTACGAAAAGGGTGAGTTTGAAGATATCGAAAGTATCATTCAAGGCATCATCGGTGATAAAGGACGCGTTCACGTTGGTTTCGGTCAGGTTATCGACCAAGATTTTGATACGCCTGAAGCGCTTGCTGAAGAGATCGATCGTCAGATCCACGATAACTACAAACTGTTCCCAGTAAACTTGCTGGCAGCAGAAAAAGAAGATGAGTCGATTACAGCGGCCGTTAAACAAGAGTTTGAAGCTAAACTGTCGAGCCTGCCACAAGGTGCGCGTCAATACTTGATCGATAGCTACGCCAACCCAGTGAAGAACATTGGTTAACGAGCGTTAGTTAGCTTGCTAGTTGATTAGCAACTTGATTGAATTGAAAAAGGAGCCTTGGGCTCCTTTTTTGTTTCTGAATCACCATTTGTTGCTGCGATCGAGCATTAACGTATTAGAGCATTAGAGCATTAGAGCATTAGAGCATTAGAGCATTAGCCTGAATTAGCGAGCGACTGCACCACCGAGATCTAGATTGGTTGGCCATTTGGTTACGGTGTTGCCGCCCAGATAGATGTTGCCTTTGACTGTCATGGTCTCGGGGAATGTTGTAATCCCAGAACCACCTATATAAAGGTCGCCGTCAATCACGATCCCGTTGGGTAACTCGGTTAAAGGAGTGCGGATCACGCTCAGATCGCCTTTTACTCTAAAGCCATTCGGTAGCCTTTCCAGTGGAGTGTCGGTGAGGTTGATAAAGCCGCCCACTCTTACACCTCTTGGCCAGCTGGTGATTTGGCTGCCAATCAAGTCGACGTAACCTTTTATCTTAACCCCGCTCGGGACTCGAGCGAGTTGGCTGTTAGAGCCTTTAAGGCTGCCGTTCACTTCTAACCCTTTGGGTAGGCGTGTGATCGCAGTATTCTCTATATTGAGATTACCATCTACCACCAAGCCAGTTGGAAGTGATCTATAAGGCTTATTTCGTAGATATAAGTTTCCGTAATTATCGAGATGGTTCAATATTTGATAGTGATCGAGTGGTTCAGCACTGACATTTGTTATGGTTAAGGAACCAATAATAAGTGCAATTATTCTGAGCATAACAGGCTTCTTATTACGATAGACGCTTACACTATAATGGAAAAATTAATCTCGCATAGTGTTTTACCCATTTGGCGGTAGATTAACGAGGAATGGAGCAAAGATGATAGGTAAATCAATGATTAGAGTAAATATACGAATTATTAAGGTCTTTCTGATAGCCGCTTCATTGTTTGGCTCAATGTCTGCGAGTGCCAATAAAGTAATTTCAACGCCCGGTAAAGCTGCGGTGGTGGTGACACAAGGCGGTCAACAGCAACGAGTTTGTTATTACGATGACAAGGCTTATAGCATTGGGGCAGTGTTAGAGGTGGGGGGCGTAGTGATTCAGTGCGCTGCAGAAAACGATTTTGAGAAAAATGGGTCACTGGCTTGGGTTCAATTAAAAAAAGACGAGTAATTCACTCGTCTTTTAATAAGCATATAAATGCTTATATTAACGCGCTAGAGAGCGAGTCTTAAGTTCAAAAATAATCTTCTCAGCGCTAACTTCAAATTTAAAGCGAGCGTGCAACTCTGTGCTTTCTTCAGTCATCTCTGATGCTTCGAACTCAACGTTGCTAGACACTTGTTTAGCAAGTTCAACATACTTAGCAAACTCAGCTTCAATCAGTGCTTTTGAGTTTCCGTAAACCGTTACTTCAGCAACATCGTCGCCTTCTTTAATGATGAACCCGATTTCGCCTGCACAGCCGCAAGCCTCACATACATCGTTGTTACCAATATCTTGGCTCATAAATAATCCTCTTACAAAGTCTGAGGTTATTCTAACGAGCAATTTGAACTGTATCTACAAAAATTAAAACCTTTGAACTAATTTATACTGGTATGCTATGTTGTTTGTTAAGGTGTTTGATGAATATCTATATTCGCGCCGCCAAATATGTATGTGATTTACCTCACGTTTTGTTGAAAAGGAATGTTATTAATATGTCAGAATATCATTCACTTAGTTGCGCCAGGAATGATTTTATAAGACTATCTATCGCTTGATAGGTATTTATACAATGAATTTTTCGTTGGGTATTTCATATTCTAAGTCGTTATTTAAACTTATCGACTTAGGATTGTAAGGTGATTTTCGAAGAATAATTAGACAAAGTGTCCAAAGAGGCATCACTGTAAAATTGTTCGTACATAGTATTTGTGTGAATTTAGTTATAAATACTTGCGAAAAAATACCTTGCTCACATAATGCTGATAACGATTTTCATTCTGACTTCATTTGATTGAGTTAGATGGATTTACAAAGAGAAGAGCCTGAATATGCCAAAGCGTAGTAAAGAAGATACAGAAATCACGATCCAGAAAATCATGGATGCCGTTGTAGACCAGCTACTAAGATTGGGTTACGACAAGATGTCATACACGACGTTGAGTCAACAAACGGGTGTTTCTCGTACAGGTATAAGTCATCACTTTCCAAAGAAAACGGATTTTACTGCTGCTCTAGACGGTCGTATTTTCAAGATGTTCATGGAACACATTGACTTCGAAAATGGCCTTGACGCATTTTCAGCTAGCTGGGTTGCAGCACTTGAAGACGCTGAGTTCCTAGCAATCTTACGTTTACTTTTCCATCATATCGTTACTGCTGAGAGCGCGCATGAGTTCGCTGCAAACGGTATTGATCGTCTATACAAGCTGACTGAAACTCAGTTTGGCGATACTAGCGGTAAAGAACTAGAGTGGCTGATTGGTAAATCATTGATTCGTATGAGCCAATAATCAGCACTCAATAAAAGAAGCTCCTACGGGGGCTTTTTTGTGCTTGCAGTTTCACTTCTTGTACGTTTTTCTCTCAATCCCACATCGATGTCGCAGTCTTGTTGATTGATGCTGAATGATGTTATTTCCTTTCTTTTTATATGCTTACGCTCGCGGCTTGTTTTACTCTTCAGTGTTAAAAGCTAAGTAACCCTAACGGGTAGTGTTCATTTCTAGAGCCTCAAATGCTCAAGGTGAGTCGTTTTGGTGCTTGCTGCTGTGGTTATTAATAAAATTGAGTTTAAGCCGAGATAGTGGCTGTGAGCCAATAAAAAGCCCCGAACAAATCGAGGCTTAGGATTACGTCATTGTTATCAAGAACGAATACTCAAAACGAGTCGCTCCTTAATCGGACTTATTGTGCGGGGTGAACCTGAGGGAAGCTCATGGTTGGGTGTTTTTCTACGATACTTTTGTAACCATACACATCTTCTATCATCGAAGGTTTTAGTGCATCCCAAGGCTTGCCATCACACACCAAATTGCCATCTTTCAATACCACCAATCGATCGGAATACTGCGCGGCTAAGTTGAGATCATGCAAAACCACGATAACCGCGGCATTGTGGTTATCGGCTAATTCTCTCGCAATCTTTAAGGTGTTGTGCTGGTGGGCAAGATCCAGTGCAGAGGTTGGTTCATCAAGCATCAAAATACATTGGTCACCAGAGTGGTGAAGCTGAGTTAACACTCGAGCCAAGTGCACTCGCTGCTTTTCACCGCCTGATAGCGAAGGATAAAGTCTTTCACTCAGGTGAGTCACATCAGCAACATCCATTTTTTGGCTAGCAATGCTGGTCAGCTTCTTGTTGGATTCTTGCAGAGGAATCCCACCAAGCTCGACAACTTCATGTGCCAAGAATGGGAAGGTCAATGTGCTGTGTTGAGGAAGCATAGCAAGGTGCTTCGCTAACTTTTGAGAAGGCCACTTGTCTTTACTGTGTCCAAAATACTGGATATCGCCGTTGCTTGATATCTCTTGGCACAAAGCTTTAAGCAGCGTGCTTTTACCTGCGCCATTTGGCCCAAGCAGTGTGGTTACCTTTCCCGCTTCAATCTCAATAGAAACGCCATCTAATATCACTTTACTGCCGAACTTCACTTCGATATCGGTCGCTTTTAAAGCTGAAGGAAACATTAAAGGATTCTCCCTTTCTGTTGAAATAGTAGATATAAGAAGAATGGGGCGCCGATAATCGCAGTGACAATACCAACAGGAAGTTCAGCCGGAGCAAGTACCACACGTGAGAACATGTCTGCGGCGGTTAGCAGCAGTGCGCCTAGTACCGCTGATAGTGGCAACAGAACTCGGTGGTCAGGGCCTGCCAAAATGCGACCTAAATGTGGGATAACCAATCCAATAAAACCAATCATGCCAGACAGGCTAACTGTGATACCAACGCCCGCAGCCGTCAGTAGAATCAGCTTTCGTTTCAGCTTTTGAACTGGGATACCAAGGTGTTGCGCTTCTGACTCGCCCAGTAATAGAGCATTTAGAGACATCGCTTGGCGGTAGAAAACAACAAACAAGCCAACGAGCGTGACAGCTGCCAGCAAAATTCCTGACCACTTAGCGCCCGCCAATGAACCCATCGACCACAATGAAAGATCGCGCAGCATTTGGTCATCAGCAATGAAATTCAAGAAGCCAATACCTGCGCCAGAGAGCGCACTGATCGCCACACCCGCCAACAACATGATGGTGACAGAGGTGCCGAATTTACCTGTACCCAGCTTATACACCAGCAGCGTGGTTAAAGCGCCGCCAAGAAAAGCGAACACAGGAACCGCAGCAAAGTTCATGAAAGTAGGGTATTGAAGCGATAGCTCAGAGAACAAAACGATAGCCAGTGCAGCACCTAATGCTGCGCCCGCAGACACACCTATGATGCCAGGTTCTGCAAGTGGGTTTCGAAACAAACCCTGCATCACTGCACCACACAAGGCGAGGATCGCACCAATCAGCATGCACAAGATGGTTCTAGGTAAGCGGATCTCTTGAATCACTAAGTTGATGTGAGGTGCTAAGTCATTGTTTGGTTTAATTAAGCTTGTGGCGCTGTCCGCTAAGCTAATGTTCATTGGCCCAACAGTTATCGAGTACAGCGCGACAAAAGCTAGGGTTGCACCTAGAGCTAACATCGACGTTTTCAGTGGGACGGAGCGTAACAACATAAAGGGCCTCAATATCTATCGCTAACTTCGACCTCCTTCAACAACAGCGTGAGTCAGTTGGTGAGGGAAGCGAATTAGCGACAGCAGAAATAGGGTGGTTGAGTTATAGCGGGTAGATAAGTGCGTTTAGACGCTTTGCTTCAGAGAGGCTTTCTAGGCCAAGCCCGCCAACCAAAGCACTGCCATTTACGGTAATGATTTGCTTGTTCATACCTGCAGGCGTTGCCGCTAGCATAGGCAGTGATTTCAGGATGGCATCTGCGCCGCCCATTTTTTGATAACTACGGCCGCTTACTAAAATGACATCAGGTTGCATCTCAACGAGTGATTCCATTGAAAGTGGCTTGTAAGACGTTAAGCTCTGAGCGGCAGGGTTGATACCGCCAGCTAACTCGATGATTGCGTTTGGTGATGTTTCACCGCCAGCAACGTTGGCAGGGCGACCTTCATGCAGCAACAGGAATAGAACTTTCTTCGCTTCGTTGCTTGGTACTTGGTTCGCTTTCAGTGCTGCGATCTTTTGATTCACATCGGTTTTCACTTGCTGCGAGTGGTCTTCGGTATGGGTGATCTTTGCGATTTGGTCGATACGCTTTAATAGCCCTTCCACGTTTGCTTCAGTGTTAACAATCTCTACATCGACGCCTGCCGATTTCAATTGAGAAATCGCGTTGTCTGGTCCCATTTCATCCGAGCCAATCAATGTGGTTGGCTCTAGGGCGAGTAGACCTTCAGCAGACAGGTTTCGGTGATAACCAATCTTTGGCAGGTTTTCTGCTTGAGGAAAGTGGCTGGTCACATCAATCGCGACTAGCTGCTCTTCAGCTCCTAATGCCAAAACCAATTCAGTAACGGCACTACCGGCACTGATGATTCGAGGTTGTTCAGCGTCGTTGGCCATTGCGGGTGCGCTAAGTGCCAGGCTCATAGCGGCAACTGAAAGGAGATGTGTCTTGGTCTTTAATTTATTGAGCACGTTTAAGTTGTTCATAATAAGTTCTTTATATTTTCTTTTTGTATCGCGAAGATACTCAGTGAGCAGTCCGTTCGCATTGTGAGTTCGAATCGATAGAGAGGCTTAGTTCTGTCTATTTGGTCTTAGCTATCAGGAGCCAAATTTTATAAACGCTAGGCCTCATAAAAATTGAGTGTTGTTCTAGCCATCGTCCGTGAGCAGTTGAGTCGCTGGTATTCCGTTCTCTTGAAGGAATGAAAGCAACTTCACTAGGTTTTCAACATTGGCGGCTTTATCCGCGCCAATGATGATCGGTTTTTTATCCGTTGAGCCTGTCTCTTCTAACAAGGCAATCTTGAAGTTTTCCCAGTTGATATACTCTTGGCCGTTAATCGCCCAGTAGGGGGCATGGTCTAGGATGTTGACGCTAATCGAGTCTTTGTGGACTTCAGAAACGTTTTTAACATCCGAGCTTGGTAGCTCAACTTCTAGCGATTCCAGCTTTACCGATGCCGTAAGCAGTAGAAAAACCATCACGATAAAAATGATGTCGAGCAGCGGTGTTAAGTCTGGCGCTAGGCTCTGTGTGTGAGATGAGTGGGGCGTTTTAATCATGCTTGACTCACATCACCGATAGAGGTTTTGTTGATAGGCTTACCTTGAGTATCATCAGACTGATTGGTTTGAATCGACATGCCTTCTAGCCACACATTCACATAGTTCAATGTATGCTCCAATTGAGCCAGCACTCGATCGGCCCATAGCCCTAGTAGCTGAGCACCAGAAATAGCAGGAAGCGCAATCATCAAACCTGCTGCTGTGGTTCGCATTGCTAATCCAAGACCGTCTGCCAAATCATTAGGCGTGATGCTGCCTGTTGTCGCGGCAACGCCTTTAAACATCTCAATAAGACCAAGTACCGTACCAAGCAAGCCGATGAGTGGGCTGATCACGCCGATCAAACCAAGCAGTCTTAAACCTGCATGAAGCTGGTGGCGTTTTTCTTGTAGCCAGATCCCAGCGGCATCTTCACGTAACCCTTTTGAGAAAGAGTGGTGAGCAAGCAACATTGACACGCCCTTGTACAAGAGCGGGCGTTTACCTGAAATCGACTGAGCAAGCGCTTCAATCTCTTTGCTGTTGGTTGGTGAGGTTTGGTTTAACTCGCGACGAATGGCACGTTTGCCCACACCAATGCTGAGCATGACTTGGAAGACACGTTCAGCGATGATCATTGCTGTTAATGCTGAGCAGATAAGAAGAGGCCAAGTCATTAAGCCAAGTTGATCTTGTAAGTAACTGATTTGTTGCATGATTAATCCAACCTAAAACGAACAGGTATTTGTACTCGGTGAGCAATCGCTCGACCATTGACAGTGTGAGGTGAGAATTTCCATTGTTTAATGGCATCTAATGCGGCGTTATCGAGCATTAGCGCGCCTGATGAATTTACTAATGCTTGTTTAATTTGTTTGCCTTCAGCGTCTAGCCAGATCTCATACGTTGCGACACCCTCAACGCCACGGCGTCTTGCTTGGCGAGGGTAATTCGGTGGGGTAGGACGCGCAGAGAACGAAGGTTTAGTGACCAAAACCGGCTCTTGGTTTGATACGCCTTGATTTACTTCCTGAGGCTGGTTGGCAGACTCGTCCATATTCTTATCGACTTTCTTGTCGGCCAGTTTCTCTGGTTGAGTGGCTGGTTTTGGGCGTTCTTTCTTAACTACCTTTTTCTCAGTTACTGGTTTCTTTTGAACCGGCTTCTTCTCGACAACCTTTTGCTCAATCACTTTTTTCTCAACTTTCTTTGGTTGAGGTTTATTGGTGATCGCTTTTTTCTTTGGGGTTGGCTTAGCTTGCTTTGGCTCAACCGTTTTTGGTTCGGCTTGTGAGACGGTTTCTTTTATTGGCTCAGGTTTAACTGGCTCTGTGATTGTTTTTTGCTGAGCTTGTGAAGGAACGCTCTTAGGAGTGAAGTTGATCGATACCGTGTTCGATTGGCTACCTGCAGGCATCGCAAATACTTTGGATTCTTGAGCGACAAACAACAACGCGGCATGAATCACTAACGATGCACCGCCTGCAATAACATATCTAGGAACGTTCACAATCAATCCTTTACCAAATCAAAATTCTGTATCGGATTATTGCTTAGAATCTAAATAAGATCAATTATCAATTGCATTATCATTTGCGTGTATTTATGATTCTCTCAGTTTTTAGCGAATAGTCTTCCAGACTTTGCTATGTAAGTGTTTAGAGAGATTATATGAGTCTTAATATTTATAAATTTGACGAATCAATCTTGGGCATTTCTAGCCCTGATCCGCTTCGTTTTGCGTTTGCGAAAAAGCATTCTGCACACGCCGGAGGAAGTTCAATTCCGGTCGACCCCAGTAAGAAGTTAGAACTCTTTGACGAACTGATGCTGAGTGAAGGGAAAAAACAGGATACGCGTTGCTTGTATATCCACATTCCTTTCTGTCGTGTGCGTTGTACGTTCTGCAATTTCTTCCAAAATGCCGCAAGCCGTAAATTAGTGGATGAGTATTTCGATGCACTGATGGTCGAGCTAAAGCAGAAAGCCAAAACACCTTGGGCTCAGTCTGGACTATTTCACGCCGTCTATATTGGTGGCGGAACTCCCACCGATTTGTCGTCTCAACAAGTTGAGCAGCTGGGTAAAGCGATTCGTCAATATTTCCCACTAGCAAACGATGTTGAGATGACATTGGAAGGGCGCATCAATCGATTTGGTGACGAGATGTTTGATCGTGCGCTTGAAGGTGGCTTCAATCGTTTCTCGTTCGGTATTCAAAGTTTCAATACTCAGGTTCGACGTAGTGCTAAGCGCCTAGATGACCGAGAGGTTGTGCTAGAACGTATCAGTTCACTAAGCCGCACCGAGCAAGCGCCAATCGTTCTTGATCTGTTATACGGATTACCACACCAATCTATGGAAGTGTTCCAACAAGATTTAGAAGACTACATGTCTACTGGCGCACACGGCATTGACCTCTACCAACTGATTGTTGCGGGCAATGCACCTATGCTTAATCTTGTTGAGAAAGGAAAAATCCCACCGCCTGCGAATACGCCAGATAAGGCGAGCATGTATTTGGCGGGTGTGGAGTTCATGGCAAAAAATAAGGTCAAGCAACTGAGCGTAAACCACTGGACTCGTGATAACCGCGAACGCAGCATTTACAACAGCTTAGCGAAAACTTATGCCGAAGTTCTACCCATTGGTTGTGGCGCTGGTGGCAACATTGGCGGTCATGGTGTGATGCAGCATCGAACTTTAGACAGCTACATGGAGTCTATAAAGCAAGGTCAATTACCTATTGCCATGATGACTAAGCAAAGCTCATTAGAGCCTATCTTCTCAACATTAAAGGCAGGTTTCGATTCTGGTGTTGTTAGAAGAAGTACGCTACCGAGATTTATGGGGCAAGATACGTTCGACTACCTAAAACCTTTGTTCGCACATTGGGAAAATAACGGTTTAGTTGAGCTTTCGGAAGATTATCTGAGCCTGACTATTGCTGGCAGCTTTTGGGCGGTAAGCCTAGCGCAGAGTGTGATTCAAGTGCTTAACGCTGAATACCAAGCTATGCACCCAGCGCCTAAAGCGTCAGGTTCGGGCGTACACCCGCATGCAAGTTTGAAGCACGCTTAATATCGAATTTTTAGTTTATAACTTACTCGTTTATACGGAACATATTCAATGACAGATACAACATTAGAAATGACAGAAACTCTAGAACAACGCGTAGCTCTAATTTTAGAAGAAGAGCCAAAACTACTGCCAACAGCAATTGCTGAGAAGCTAGGTGTTTCAGAGGTTGAAGTGGTTGCTGCTTTTCCAAACGACATGGCGGTAATGCTAGATGGCAGCCGTGCTCAAGAGATTCTAGAAGGTTTAGTGGGTTGGGGCCCTGTGACCACTATCGTGCATTCATTTGGTTCTATCTTTGAAGTTAAAGCGCCATTCCCGAAAGGTAAGGTAGCGCGTGGTTACTACAACCTAATGGGCAAAGAGGGCGAGCTTCATGGTCACCTTAAACTTGATAACGTTAAACATATCGGTTTGGTGAGCAAGGCGTTCATGGGTCGTGAAAGTCATTACTTCGGCTTCTTCAGTGAAACCGGTGAGAACATTTTTAAGATTTACCTAGGCCGCAACGAAAAGCGTGAGCTTATTGCCGACCAAGTAGAACGCTTCAAAGCGTTAAAAGAACAAGCTTAAGTACAGTCAATAGTAAATAATCAGCAGTAATCTGACATAGGGTTGCCAACTGGCTTAAACAAGACATCAATGCTCGAGGATCGTTTAGTTCGCTAATGATCGCTCAACCTCGGGCAAAAATAATAAATCAGAGAAAGTGAAGAAAGGAATTACCCATGGAACAGCAAGTAAAACAAGAACGTCTACAAGGTCGCCTAGGTCCAGAAATCAAAGAGTTTCGCCAAGAGCGCCGTACCCTTCAACTTGCAACGGTTGATGAAGAAGGTCGCCCGAACGTAAGTTACGCACCTTTCGTTCAGAACCAAGAAGGTTACTTTGTTCTAATTTCTGATATTGCTCGTCATGCTCGCAACTTGAAAGCGAACCCTCAGGTCTCTTTGATGATGATTGAAGACGAAGAGAGCTCGAAGCAACTTTACGCACGTAAACGTTTAACGTTTGATGCTCAAGCAAGTGTTGTGGAGCGTGAAACGGAACTTTGGACTCAAGTGATTGGCCAGATGCAAGAGCGTTTTGGTGAAATCATTGATGGTTTGAGCCAACTTCAAGACTTCTCTCTGTTTAACCTTAAAGCTGAGAACGGCCTGTTCGTTAAAGGCTTTGGTCAGGCATACCAAGTGTCAGGCGACGATCTGGTTGATTTCGTTCACCTACAAGAAGGTCACAAAAAAGTATCTAACGAGTAATCTCGTTTAATCGATTTCTTTAGGAGCCCTCCAATGTGAGGGCTTTTTTATGTCTAAATCAAAGAGTTTGGTATATTGGCGTTTGATGACTATTTATATGTAAGGATCGGTACGTGAAACCAGTAAGTCGAGATTGGGACGAGTTCTGTTACCCGTTTATTTATGAAGACAGTCCTATCTGTGATTTTGAGATTTTGTCGGATGAACTTTGTTGCCGAGTTGGATTGGTGTTGTCTTTAGAGCTAGAGCCTCAGGTTCGTGAGATCCTGCAACGCTTGCAGCCAAACATCTACCATTTGAATGGCTCTGTGCGCGGTAAGCTTGCCATCACCGAGTCTGAATTGGTCGAGCTCAAGCAAGATTATCATCGTATCCGTGAGCAGTTAGAAGGGGGGTTTAAAGGCTTTGTCTTACCCGGTGGACACCGAGTGTCTAGTGAACTTCACTTGTGTCGTTGTCAGGCTAAGAAAGTTGTGCGAGCTTTGGTGAGTATTGAACATCATGAAAGCAAAAAGTCGCCAGACCCGATTCTTTTTAAATACGCCAACCTAGTCGCGAACACTCTCTATGCATTGGCCTCTTTTACCAATCATGTGAATGAAGTCGAGGAAGTGGAATTTGTGAGTAAGAGCTACTCTATGCCGAAAAAGTCTATGCCAGAAAACAAAGACTAACGGTTAGCTCTATTCTTATTAAGATTTGAAGAAAGAAGAGACTAAGAAGCTAAACCATTGAGCACTATGCCAGGTTTAGCTTCTATAACAGAGCCTAAGCAGCCGTAGAGGCGCCGTTTAAGACTTTTGCGCCGCGTAGCATAGCTTCGATTAATTCACCCGCGTTGAACTTCTCAAGCGCTTCATGCGCCCCCACCTGATTAGCACGGTCGACACAGATCTCACTGGACAGTGAGGTATGCAAAATACAGTAAGCGTGACTTAAAGCGCTGTCGTTTTGCACTTCAAATGCAAGCTCATAACCATCTAATCCCGGCATCTCGATATCACTCACCAGAAGATCAATGGCATTGCCAGCGCTGGCTTGGCGTCGCATTAGGTCGATGGCATCTAAGCCGTTGTTACATATGCTGTAAGGGATGTTGATGCTGTCTAAGGCATCAGATAACTGTTTACGTGCAATCAAAGAGTCATCCACTAATAAGATGTTCAATGCTTTGAGGCGTTCCCTTTCTACATCGGTCAGCATCGGGATATGAGCATTCTCATAAGCTGGGTAGATCTTAGAAAGCAGCAGTTCCACATCGAGCATTTGCACAATACGGTCTTCAAAACGTGTAATACCCGTTACAAACACATTGCGACCCACACTGGTGGGTGGAGATTCAATGCTCTTCCAGTCGCATTCAATGATTTTATCAATTGAACGAACCAAGAACGCCACAACTGTTCTCAAACAGTCAGTAACGATGAGTACACAATCTTGGTATTCAGCGGGTGTTATCGGACGGAAGCCAATCGCAGCGGACATATCAATCACAGGAACTGTAAGGTCGCGGATAGTCACTGTACCAATCACGTGATGATGGGAGTAGGGGATCTGAGTCATCGGCTGAAAAGGGACGATTTCTCTGACCTTAAGCGTGCCAATCGCAAAACTTTGAGTGAGGGACAACTTGAACATCAACATTCCCTGTGACTGACTCGCTTTACTGATCGGTTTGGCCATAAGTGGCTCCTACTTAATACGCGCTTAATTTATAAGGATTAATTTAAAGGGAAATGGAAGCCGCAGCAAGTCGCGATGCGGTTTTTAATGGCCTTTAAGGCAGTTGTTTTCGGTTATAGAGTGAAGAATAGCGGTTCTTGGGTTAAAATCACGCTAAATACTCGCTGTCGATGGTTAGTCGACAAGCAGACAGCAACAAACTGAGAATTATCATGGCAAGAACAGCAGCAGCGCTTCATATTCTGGTGAAGCATAAAGAACTAGCAGAAGACATCATGACACAGCTTAAAAAGGGCGCTAAATTTCAAACGCTAGCGAAGAAACATTCAACCTGTCCATCTGGTAAGAAGGGCGGCGACCTAGGTGAGTTCAAAAAAGGTCAAATGGTGCCTCAGTTTGATAAGGTTTGTTTCTCTGGCGAGACGCTTGTACCACACCTTGTGAAAACAAAATTCGGTTGGCATGTGGTGAAGGTTCTTTACAGAACTTAGTCATAAATATGTGTTAGATTGAATAAAAGGAGCGTATATACGCTCCTTTTTTGTGACTTTTGTGCGCGTTTTAAAGCACTACGGTTGAGTGTTCATCCCAGACGTTATGCGATAATTGGTGCTACGCCCTCAACCATCCACCGTGAGTAATTGGTAGGAGGAGGAGGGTTTTTAATGAGTAACTCATATAATAAATGCCATTCTTGAGGAAATTTATTGCAGCTTTGCCTTTTAGCCTTTGCCTTTTCTAAAAAGCTGTAAACGAGTTTGGTAGGAGAACAACATGGAGAGTTCAGCTATGTTAAGCAAACCAGCGACAGATGTCATATTGCATGCCTTTGACTGGTGCTACGCTGACGTAATGAAGAACGCCCCACTGATCCAAGAGTTGGGTTATAAATCTGTTTTAGTATCACCGGCGATGAAATCGCTGCGCGGCCCTAAAGGTTGCGATCGAAATTCTGGTACTCAATGGTGGCAACGCTATCAGCCCCAAGACTATCGTGTGATCGATAATCAGTTGGGTGACACACAAGATTTTAAAGCGATGGTCGACACGTTAAAGCGACATGGGCTTCGTACTTATGTGGATGTGGTGTTTAACCACATGGCCAACGAATCGGGTATCCGCGGTGATCTAACGTATCCCAATCAGCAAGACATGGCGTCTTATCAAAAAGATGCTGACTATTATGAATCCATACGTTTGTTTGGTGACCTTTCTGAGCCTCTTTTTGATGAGAACGACTTCGTGGAAGCGTTTGGTATCAAGAACTGGAAAGACACGTGGGAAGTGCAAAACGGGCGTATTACCGGTGGCGCCAGCGATCCTGGCCTGCCAACGCTACTCGATAACGATAATGTGGTGGCACAACAAAGAGCCTACCTAAAAGCACTGAAAGAGATTGGTGTGAAAGGATTTCGCATTGATGCGGCAAAGCATATGACACTGGCACACCTACGCAAGGTGTGGACGGATGACATCTGCGAAGAAATGCACATCTTCGGTGAGATCATTACCGATGGCGGCGCGACAGAAGAAGAGTATGAGCTGTTCCTTGAGCCTTATCTTAAACACACTCGCTTAGGCGCTTACGATTTCCCGTTGTTCAACACCATCTTCAAAGCATTTGAAGAGCAGGGCAGCTTTAAGTCTTTGATTAACCCATACTGTTTTGGTCAGGCTCTGTCGAATATGCGAGCGATCACGTTTGCGGTCACTCATGATATTCCCAATAACGAGGTGTTTTTGGAGCATGTGATGGATGAAGTGGATGAGCGATTGGCTCATGCTTTCATTCTTGGTCGAGACGGCGGTGTGCCGCTTGTTTACAGTGAACTGAGCACCAGCGGTATTCTGGACAAGAGCGGTCAGCCTCGTTGGCTTAACGACTGGCAAGCGCCTTACATGAAAAGCATGATTCAATTCCATAACCATGTTCATGGCGAAGCGATGCGTGTGGTTGAAGCGAATGATGATTTGTTGGTGTTTGTCCGTGGCGATAAAGGCATTGTGGTGATCAACAAGTCGAAGCGAAGCAAAACAGCCTCATTAAATTGGACTGGTGCGGTAACCGATTTACTGTCGGATGATGTGTTTGAATGTGTTGGTAAGGATTTAACCATCAAGGTGGAATCGAACCAATGTATGATGTTAACGACGAATGAATTGAAGCCTGTCACGAGTTAACTTGGATAGACTAGAAAGAGAAGCCCCGCTTACTGGCAATCAGTAATCGGGGCTTTTTATTTTAAGCTATTGCTCGGTAACTAAACCAAATGGCGACTCAGCCAAACGGCAACTGAGCCAAACCTTGGTTAAACCGTAAACTTATTCAATAGCTCGTCTTGTTGGCGAACATTGTCAGTTTGCTGCTGCATTGCGGTATTCGCTTCTTGGGCCGCTGTTGATACTTGTGTTGAAAGGTCTTTGATCTTAACAGTGTTGTTATTGATCTCTTCCGCTACTAAGCTCTGCTCTTCTGCCGCTGAAGCAATCTGGATGTTCATATCTGAGATGCGTTGAATCGCGTCACGGATACGGTCAAGTGAAGAGTTCGCTTGCTGAGCGCGTTCAACGGCGTCAGTGGCTGTGTCTTTACTTTGGTTCATCGCGTTCGATACTGAGCTTGCACCCGCTTGGAGCTGCTCGATCATGTTGCGGATTTCCGTAGTTGATTCTTGAGTACGTTGTGCCAGAGTACGAACTTCATCGGCAACGACTGCGAAACCACGGCCTGATTCACCAGCACGCGCCGCTTCAATAGCCGCATTCAATGCCAGTAGGTTGGTTTGGTCTGCAATATCGTTGATTACTTTTAGAATTGTTTCGATGTTGGCTGTTGCTGATTCAAGTACTTGTACTTCGGCAACCGCTTGGTCGATACGTGCTGAAAGGTTATCAATCGCTTGAGTGGTGTCACTTACGACAGATGTGCCGTCTAGCGTTGCTTCGTCTGCTTCACGGGCTGCCGCTGCTGCGCCTTGAGCATTGTTTGCAACTTCAGTTGCAGTAACCGCCATCTCGTTCATTGCAGTCGCTAACTGTTCAAGCTCTTCCAGTTGGGTATTCATCGCTTTCGCTGATTCGCCTGCACCTTTAACCGTGATTTCAGTACCACGCTTAATTTCAACACCAATCGCTTTCGATTGAATGATCTGATTTTGCAGGTTTTCAGTAAAGGTGTTGAAACCTTTCGCTAGGTCAGAGAACTCTTGGTCTGTGTTGGTATCTAGGCGCTTAGTTAAATCACCTTGACCGCTCGCCACATCTTGAATGGCTTGGTTAAGCGCATCCAGTGGACGCATTAACACACGAATCAGAACAGTCAGTGCAATGATGCTGAGAATAACTGCAATCAACGAGTAGATCATTGAGCTGTTCTTCAATTCTTCAACGGTTTGGAACGCGATCTCTTCATCGAGGATTGCACCTATATACCAATCTTCACTAGGGATGTGGGTGAAATTAACTAGGAACATTTTGCCGTCGACTTCAATTTCTTGAGAGCCTTCACGAATAGTCGCTTGTGGCATGTAGCTTGATAGCGTTTCACCGTTGTTTTTCGCATTTGGGTGAGCAATCGTGGTGCCGTCGGCTGTTACTAGGAACAGGTAACCCGCATCAAACAAGTTCACTTGGTTGACCAAGGTAGCAAGGTTCGTCAATTCTAGGTCGTAGAACATACCCGCAGTAAAGCGGCCGTTGTCTTTAACTGGAGTACCTACTGATATGATGACTTTCTTACTTGATGCATCCACATAAGGAGCGGTAACAACTAAACTGTTTTTGGATTTAGCATCAATGTACCAAGGACGAATTCGTGGGTCGTAGTCTGGACCGGCATCCCAACCATCATCATTTTCAATAACGAAACCGTTTGCTTCATAACCAAAACCAACCGCTAGGAAGCTGTTTTTAAGCTTTGGCTTTTCTAAGATTTCTTTAACGTAAGCGCGATCTTCAGGGTTGATCTCGATGACTTCAGTCGTCGATTGAGCCAACGCTTTCTTGGCGTTCATCTCCGATACGACGGTATTTTTCACGCCCGAGACCATCTCTTTCAGGCTCGCATTGACGTGGTTTTCTACTGCACTTCTTACAGTGTAAAGTTGTTGTATTGAAAGCAATGATACTGTCACTAGCAGCAAGGCTGATGATGCAGCAACCACCTTATGGCTAAATTTCATTGAGTTTTCCCCTTCTCACAGGCTTTGCGAAGACTAAAGTTAATCGTGTTTTTGTAATTATATATATCGACTAGATTGGATTTTACTTGAATGTAATTTCACAAAATAGACTACAAAAATACAACAACCTAAACAATGCAAAATTCACTAAAGCGCATATTTGTTGCTTTTAGTATTTGGTTCAATGAGTTGGGGAATGGGGCTAGACGGAGTTTAAGGAGGAATTAAGAATGTATTAATTTGATAGTTATGCGTTCAGTTTTCTATTAAAAAGAGGCGGGGTGAACAAATGATATGAAATCAAATGACATGCAGAGCTTATAAATTAATTGAACTCCAAATAATACTGTGTATATATTTTCGCAAATAAAAAGCCCCACAAAAGTGAGGCTTTATAAACTGAATCTTTATTGAGTTACATAAGTAGTATCTAATTTAGAATATTAGATGCGCTACACCAGCGATAACTGGAAGCGTAATTAACGTACGTAGAATAAAGATAATAAACAGTTCTAAGATGTTCACTGGAATCTTACTGCCTAGAAGTAGAGCGCCCACCTCAGACATGTAGATCAGCTGAGTTACCGACATTGCTGCAATAACAAAGCGAGTCATCTCGTTGTCGATAGAAGCCGCAAGGATTGCTGGGATAAACATGTCCGCAAAACCAACAACAATCGTTTCAGATGCTGCAACCGCTTCAGGAACACCAAGTAGCTCTAGGAATGGAATGAAAGGCTGACCTAGGATTGAGAACACAGACGTGTATTCCGCAATAACCAGTGCCATTGTACCTAAACCCATAACAACAGGCAGTACGCCAAATACCATATCTACGGCGTTACGAACGCCTTCGCCAAATACAGATTTAGCCGACTTTACTTGAGATGCTTTATTTACCGCTAGCTCAAGACCCCAAGAGAACGTTGAGTGACCTGCTGGGATCGCGTCAGCGTCTTTGTGCGGCTTGCTGCCATCAATGAAAGTATCTTTCTTCATGCTTAGTGGTGGAAGGCGAGGGATGATCACCGCTGCCACAATACCCGCTAAACAGATTGCTGCGTAGAAAGGTAGGAACAGGTGCTCTAGTTCTACCTGAGCAATAACCACAAGACTGAATGTGATAGATACTGCTGAGAAAGTCGTACCAACAACCGCAGCTTCACGCTGAGTGTAGAATTTCTTCTCGTACTGTTTGCTTGTAAGCAGGATACCAACACTGCCGTCACCCAACCAAGAAGCCATACAGTCAATAGCACTGCGGCCTGGTAGGTTGAAGATTGGACGCATGATTTTACTTAGTAGCGTGCCAAACAGCTCTAGTAGACCAAAGTTAAGTAGAAGCGGAAGTAGCAAACCAGCAAAGATGAATACTGAGAACAGTGTCGGAAGCAGGCCTTCTAGAACCAGACCACCAGTATTTTCTTCCCAAATAACCTCAGGGCCAACTTGGAAGAAAGCCATAACGGCTGCAGCACCACCAATTAAACGAACCAGCAACCACAGTGGAGATGGGTTGAAAAGGCCGTTTAAAAATGAATTTGATGTAATGAATGTAGGCTTAAAAATGGTGCTTAAAACTGAAGCTACAGACATGAAAGCAACGATCGCAGTGATGATAGGGACTAGATATTCACCGAAAACCGCTTGAATTGATTTGGCTAAGATAGCTACAGGGATGGTTAGATCACCTTGATAGCTGATTGGCGTCATGAAAAGGAATAAACCAATCAATGATGGGATTAAGAAAACCCAGAAACTGCCTTTAGATTTCTCTGTTTGAGCAGTATTCTTGTTGTTAGACATGTTATTGTTCTCGAATTTCTACACGTAAAAAAGCCACATCCTTGGCATTTTTATTCACTAAACGTCCGTATTTTCTCATTGGGTGCAAGATTACCCAGTATTAATATCGCTTGCAATACTATTCATCAAATATCGCTAAATATTCATACTGGTTATTCTGCAACGTATTAAGAGTTTAGAATAAAGTGTTGCGGATGTTACGTAGTTTGAGGTTATATTGCCAGATATTTATAAATTGACTGGGGTTTCAGTTCGATAGGTCAAGTATAACCAGTAGCTAAACGCAATAATGAAAGCAAAAGAGGCAGGGAAAGCCAATGCCAAGATTTCGAAGCGTTGGAACAGACAAGCGCCAATTAAGCCGCCAAACAGGAAGCCAACCACAATGAAAATTAGCAGTTTGGCTTTACGGCGGTCAAAAGGCATCCCCTTTAAGCGAGCGCCAATCATGATCCCAAGATCGGTAATGATCCCGCTCATGTGTGTTGTTCGAATGATTGCCCCGCTGTAAGTGGTGATCATCGCGTTCTGCAAACCACACGCGGCTGAAGCGAAATACTGACCTGAAGTATAGCCTTGCAACAGTGTCCACAGCGCCAAAAACAGCAATCCACCCTCAATACATAGTGCAACACCGTAACGGCGTCCTAACTTCAATGCTTGGTTTTCAATAAAGAACCCGCTGAACGCCGCACCTAACATGAAGCTCATGATCACCAATAGGAGGTGAACAGAAGCCGAGGTCGGTGTAAGCAGGCTACTGCCTAGCAAAGACATGGTGCCGGAGATATGGGAGATAGCTTGATGTTGGAAGCCAAGTAAGCCGATAGCATTAACACTGCCAGCAAGACCAGCTAACAAAAGGGCGCCGTATTCAACCCAGCGAGGTAACTTAGAAATCATGTGGTTCACCCTGGGTTAAATAGAGGAGCAAGATTATAACGCTAGACAAAAGATACGCTAGCGCTGTGAAGCGGTGATATTTGATCTTAGGCAACAGTATTGCAGTTTGTTTTAATACTGTTGCTATATAAAGATAACGGTCAATAACGAGATAAAGATAACGCTCAATGACGAACTAGTTGTAATGGCTCATTTGGTGGTCGAACTTAACCCAACCGTGTTTGCGTTCTTCATAAACCGAAAAGCTCGGCAGTGGGAAGTCTTGCTCTTTAAATAATCCGAGCGGGACGATATAAAAATCAGCGGCGGCAACCGACTGCAAAAGCATGGTGGTGCCACACTTGGGACAAAACTGATAGGTGACTTCATTACCCGTATCGCTGATGCGTGAAAAAGAGGTCACTTCACCGCTGAGTGTAACTTGTTCTATTGGGAACCGAGCCTGAATGCCGAACACACTTCCGGTGCGTTTCTGACACTCATAGCAATGGCAGACAGATGTACGTTGAGGTTCACCTCGGCATACTAGGTTGACTGCTCCACAGCGGCATTCGCAACTTCTGATATTTCTATCTTTAATATGATTGATATCCATCCATGCTCCACTTCTGGTTAACCCTGTATTGATAATTATACTAAAGCCCTTTATGGTCTGCACAACTGGATGAAAACAAAAGAATATAATTGCCCATGAAAAAGAAAATCTTACCTATCCCTCTGATTCTACTGATTCCAATTGTCATGCTGGTTGTGGTGATAGTAGCGGGTATTTATCGCTTTAGCTTAAGTGATGAAGAGATCTTGGCGAAGTTTCCTTCTTCTCAAGTGAGTTATGACCCAGTCGTAGAAACCGTTTTTGATTTGAAGACGACCAATCCATGGACAATTAAAGTTCCTGAGACTAACGCCTACGCTTTTATCAATGAAGTTGATGAGCCTAGAGCCATCGCGTTTGGACGCTATGACTCAGGTGTTGAGCGCGGTGTGGTAACGGTAGACACCAATAATCTTTCAGCCGCCACGCTGGGCAAGGCGAGTTTCTTTGTCGCGCCGATGTGGATATCTAACCAAGGCAGCGGTGTGTTCTATTATCTAGGCCTGTTTAAACATGACCAGCAACGAAGCCGCGTGGTGTTAGTCGACCAACTTTTACTGGGTGACCGTATACAAATTCAGACATTGGAGGTCGCTCAGCTGCCAGATTCGCAATCACAGAATAAACTTACTGGGGAAGGTTTTATCGGCTTTACTCAGCATTCTGCGGAACAATCATTTGCAGAACCCCCTTCTGAAAAGGTGTTAATGAGTTTTTCTTTTGATACGCAATCAATTGGTAAGCAATAACGTTTGCGTGAATGTAAGGATCTGTTGTTTATGTGAGTCAAATTACATATTATCTTAGTTAGATGAATGAAATTTAGACACACTTAGCTTTGTGTCCGCTTATTTTTACAAATGGAGCTTGCGAATGATTAATAAACGTTTTTTTAAGACGAAAGATGAAGTTGAAGTGACCTTCGAGCTAGAAGCTCAGGAAGCGAACTCTGTATCCATCGTTGCTGACTTTCTTGATTGGAAAGCCACCCCAATGAAAAAACTGGCCAAAGGGAAGGTATACAAGTTTAAAACTCGTCTACCTAAAGATGGCGAGTTTCAATTCCGCTACCTAGTTGATGACCAACAATGGGTGAACGATGCGAATGCCGATCGTTACATCCCAAATGAATTTGGTGAAGACAACTGCCTAGTGTCGACGGTAAACGCATAATCTTTTCTTAAAACCAGCGACTAATTCGCTTCGTTTATTAATTATTCGAAACGGAATAACGTCAACCAATAGAAAGCAGAAACTAGCCGTTTCTGCTTTTTTATTTTTAAATTTAGCGGTTAATTTTATTTCTTATCTAGTGGCTCTTCATCTACGGCAACTCAATGACTTAGGCTAAGTTGGGAAGATTCACATCATATTATGACAATGCATTGATGATTTATGCGTTTGAAAAGCATATCCTATGCCTTTATATCGTAGAAAGACCTGTTTACCGTGTATTCAAAAATATTTCCCTCTCCGTTTGCTGAGCTTTCACCTGTAAAAAAAGTAGCTATTTTGGGACTGCCACTTATTGCTGCGATTGGTGTTGCTTTGCAATCGTCACAATCGGATCTGACGAAAACGATCGATCTTGATTTGCCCGACTCAACCGTTATTGAGTCAATTCTGTCACCATCTTCTGTTACCGTTATTGAGCCGCCGACATTTGAGTATCAAATTCAATCTGGCGATAACTTGAGTAGCATCTTCACTCAGCTTGGATTTTCTTACAAATCGATGATGAGCGTGATGGAAACTGATTTGAACTTCCTTGCTTTAGATACGCTTCGTCCGGGTAATACATTACGCTTTTGGCGTGATGAAGCGACCGGCGACCTTTCTAAAATGGAACTTCAATTTAGCGTCGCGGACAAAGTGGTTTACCGACTGCTTGATGACGGCAGCTACGAATTCGAAGACATCTCTATTCCTGGTGAATGGAAGCAAAAACCTTTAGTGGGTGATATTCATGGCAGCTTCTCAATGTCGGCGAACAAGGTTGGCCTGAGCAGTCTTGAGATTGACCATATTGTGACTCTTCTTAAAGATAAGCTGAACTTTAGCCGAGACCTACGTGCTGGCGATCAGTTTGAAGTGCTTCAAAAAGCGCAATATGTTGATGGTGTTGCAACCGGAAAACGTGAAATTGAAGCAATTAAGATCATGAATCGTAACCGCGTTGTGTCAGCATACTTACACACTGACGGACAATATTACGATGCTAATGGCGATAGCTTACAACGTGCTTTCCAACGTTACCCAGTGAGCAGTAGCTGGCGCCAAAGTTCTCAGTTTAACCCTAAGCGCTTACACCCTGTGACTGGCCGCATTTCACCGCACAACGGTACAGATTTCGCGACGCCAGTTGGTACGCCGGTTCAAGCAACGGGTGATGGCAAAGTGATTATGACGCGTAAGCACCCATATGCGGGTAACTACGTGGTCATTCAGCACGGCAGCACTTACAAAACGCGTTATCTACATTTGAGTAAGATCCTCGTTCGTAAAGGACAAACGGTATCTCGTGGACAGCGTATTGGTTTGTCTGGCAAAACTGGCCGAGTGACAGGTGCACACTTGCACTACGAACTGATTGAACGTGGTCGTCCTGTGAATGCAATGACAGCAAATATCCCGATGGCAGATTCTGTGCCTAAAAAGGAAAAAGCGACGTTTGTAGCAGCAAGAGATGAAGCCGACAAGCTATTGAAGGCAGCGTTAGAAACGCGCAATCTAGCAATGGTTAATAATGCTAGTAAGTAGCTAGCCATTAAACTGTTTTAAAGCCGCAAGAGCATCACAAAGCACAGTCAGTGTTAAGTGATGCTCTTGCGGCTTTTTAGTTCTCAATAGAAGGTTCGGTAAGGGTTTAAACTAAAGGCTCTGAGTGCGCGACATAGCTAACGATAGCTTCAGGTCGCATTGGAGGTGAGTAGAGGTAACCTTGGATCTTGTCACATCCCATCGCGTGCAGCTTTTCTAATTGCTCACGCTTCTCAACACCTTCCGCAACCAAAGATACATCGAGTCTATGGGCCAGTTGAACAATCAGCCATACTACGCTCTCTGAGGTCGAACTAGTTAACAAGTCTCGAATAAAGGTCGCATCAATTTTAATGCAATCGATAGGGTAGCTGTGGATGTAGTTCAAACTGGAGTAGCCTGTACCAAAGTCGTCGAGTGCAATCGTGAAGCCTTGTCCTCTCAGAAAGTTAAGCGCGGATTTTGTCTCTTGTGTTGGCGATAACAGAACGGTTTCGGTTAACTCGATAACAAACTCATTCGCCTTAAAATGGTGCTGTTCAATGGTTCGAGTCAGGTAGGATATATAACGTTTCGAATCAGTAAGCTCGTGCGCAGAGCAGTTGATTCCAAGTTTAACCTTGTAGCCCAAGCCTTGCTCTAGTGTGGTTTTAGCGCGGCACACCAATTCAATAATGCGTTCACCTAATTCGACAATCAGCCCTGACTCTTCTGCCACTTGAATAAACTCTACGGGTGAGATGTCTCCATGTCTGGCGGTTTTCCAGCGAGTCAGTACCTCGAAATATTCCCATTGCGTTTCACCTTGACCCACAATCGGCTGTACCACTACGTACATTCCATTGCTGTCGGGGATATAGCTTTGTGAAATTGGGTTTTCCAGCTCACTTCGTAGCGCTGCGACTAGCTCGGTTTTTCTTTGGTAACGAACTCTTAAGTGAGTGTCATAACATTGAATATGAGTATCTTGGCTGTGTTTACACTCTTTAAGCGCCAAGCTGGTATTGAAGATGATTTGCTCAACGTCTTTGTTGTCTCCATCCGAACTGGCAATACCGATGCTGACGTCGAAATCTATCTTGATATCAACGCTACTGTAGCCCTGCTTAATTTTGGCCAGTATTTGTTCGCACACGGCTATCGGATCAGAATGGTAGGTGATGAAGGCGAACTCGTTGCCAGCAGTCCGGAAAGTCAGGTTGCTTTCGGGTAAGGTTCTCCGCAAGGTTTCTGCGACAAATTGAAGTACTTTATCGCCAATATAATTGCCGTGCATGTCATTAATGGCTTTGAAGCTATTGATATCGAGTAAAGCCAATGTAAACGGAGTGACGCTCTGTTGAGTAATCGACTCTAAGGTATCTGATAAACAGCTTCGGTTGAGTAACCCGGTTAGGCTGTCGTGTGACACCTCATAACTAAGCTGATTTACAAGTTGTTCGGAACGATCGTTAAACCACATTTCACGCAAGGTGTGGATGATGATGTCGGCGAACAATTGATGGTGCTTTACCACGTCTTGTTGCTGATCAGGGCTAAGAGGCGAGGTGAACGTTGAAAACAGCACGCCCATCACTTCGCCACTTTGAGTTCGAGTCGGGATCGCGATGGAGTTTTGTGAGGTGATTTCCTGCCTAAATGCCGATGTTGGCAATGACTGGACGATGTACTGAGCAAATGAGCAATCTGGGTGTCTTTGATTGACGGCTTGTTGGTAGATGTGACCATGGCGCGCATTGATTTTGTCATGTAATACATGATCAGAATGGGCGATCACCAAAGGAACGGTTTGGTCAGGGAAGTACTTCTTCTCAATGATGCTAGTGTATTGAGTATCAAAGGTCTGATGTAAAGTAAGCACAGCTGACTCTAAAAGGTCGATACCTTCCAATTTCAGCAAACGGCCAATGCGCTCTGTGTCTATCATGCTATTGTGCGTATGTTGAGTCATAGCCACCACCCCTAGTTAACCAGATTCACTGTGTAAGCGGTATACGTATTATCTTGTATATGTGCGAACTTGTATAATCTATATGCGTCAAGTTTATTATTGGCCGTGTTGTATAACTTTTCAAATTAAAATGTGACTTATTTCACAGAGCTTGCGTGCTACGCTCTTTGTCTAGCCTGTCTTTCAGATGGTCCAAAAAGAGCTTGGTTCGCGTGTGCGAGTAATCAAGCTTAGGGTAGTATGCGTAAACCATCACTTCGTCGGCGGTAATATTTGGCAATACTGGAACTAATGTCCCTTGCTTTAGATCCTCTTTGATCATCGCTTTGATGGTTAACAGTACGCCCATTCCTCGCTTCGCAGCATGAAACAAAGCCTCTGGATTGGTGGTCGCAAAGTTACCATTGAGGGTGATGCGTTGCCCTTTGGTGAGTGTGACTTCTCGGGTAGGGCGCTCTCCCCAAATCAAAGAGTTGTGTTGTTCTAAGTCCTGCTCGTTGGCGGGGTAACCATGTTTAGCTAAATAGCTTGGCGCTGCATAGAAGCTGGCTTTGTGTTCAAACAGCGGTGTTTTCTTGAAGCTTAAGGAGTTGAGCTGTTCCAGTTCACGACTGATCACCAGATCTAAGCCCAGTTCAGGTAATTGGCCTGGCGTGGTCGTGATCAGCTGCACCTTAATGTCTGGGTATTTTTCTAAGAAGTCGTCCATGTATTGCACCAGAAACTTAGAGCCAACCGCAATCGTAGCGCCAATCTTTAATAGGCCTGCTGGGGTTTGGTTAACCGAGCGAGTCTCATCAATAATGGACTGCCAATTGTCGAGCTGATCCTTGGCTCGCAGGTAAAAGAGCGCACCTGCTTCGGTTTGGCTAATTGATCGCGTGGTACGCTTTAACAGTTGGGTGCCGATGCGCTCTTCTAACCAGTTCACTCTTTTACTGATCGCCGAGCTGGTGGTGTTCAGCTTTCGAGCAGCACCATTGAAGCTGCCTTCTTCGACTACTCTGACGTAGCTTTTTACGTTAAGAATCCAATCCATATTATTTCCTGTTGGGACTTAATAAAATTCCAATTTAGCTAATTATCAATTATTGGTTTTGAATGTAAACTCGTCTAATGAACAAATATCAAACGAATAGGGAATTTTTTGAGCCAATCGACCTTTAAAAAAACACCGTTACTCTTAGCAATGATGATTATTGCTACGGGGCAGGTGGGTGTGAGCATCTACTTGCCAGCATTACCGTTAATTGCTTCTGATTTAAGTGCTACTCAAGTAGATGTACAGCTTCTCGTCACGCTGTTTCTGGTGGGTTTTGGCTTGTCTCAGCTATTTTACGGACCGATGTCCGATGCGGTGGGAAGAAGACCTATCTTCTTGTTAGGTCAGGGTGTTTATTTGATTGGTACAGTCGTTTGTGTTGTGTTTTCTGACAATATGACGGCGCTAGAAGTTGGTCGCTTGCTGCAAGGTTTAGGGGCGGGCAGTGCCTCGGTTCTTGGGCGAAGTGTGCTTCGTGACAGCTATGATGGTTCACAGCTTACCAAAGCGTTGTCTTATATCTCGATCACCGCGTCGATTATGCCGATCATCGCGCCTGTATTTGGTGGCTGGATTTCATTCCACCTTGGTTGGCAGGCTGTGTTCCTGTTCGTTCTATTGTATTTACTGGCGATATTCACACTGGGTTACTTCGTGTTGCATGAAACTCTGCCATATGGGAAGAGCCGTTTTGAAGTCAGCCAAGTGGTAAAGAACTACGGACGCTTGTTAACGAATCGCCAAGTGATAAGCAGCGCCAGTTATAACTGGATGAGTTATATGGCGAGTTTGGTATCGTTATCTTTATTCCCATTCTTAATGCAAGAGCAATTGGGGCTGACCGCCGCTGAGTATGGTTCATTGATGATTGTCCCTTCGGCAGGCTTACTGATCGGTAGCGTTGCTTTGAACTTGCTCAATCGTAGGTTTAGCACTCCGCAATTGATGAGCCTTGCGATTTTGATTATTTTGGCTTCGGGAACTTGGCTTCTTACTCATGAGTTATCCATCTTTAACTTGGTTTGGGCGTTTACTTGGTTGGCGATAGCACAAGGCATTTCGTTCCCATTATCAATCAGCATGTTATT
The DNA here is from genome assembly GCF_001691235.1 of Vibrio sp. ZF57. NCBI lineage: Bacteria > Pseudomonadati > Pseudomonadota > Gammaproteobacteria > Vibrionales > Vibrionaceae > Vibrio > Vibrio sp. ZF57. The sequence continues at coordinate 58,080 of NZ_MAKD01000014.1, forward strand.
AGAACCTCATAAGAAGCAAGCGGGCGCAGTATCGGCATTGTCGGGCTCTATTCAGATGTGTTTAGCGGGTTTATTGGGTGGGTATCTAGTAGAGAGTTGGGTCACGACTCATCTACAGTTAGGCGTGTTCTACCTCATTATTGGCGCAGCCATGGGCGGAGTGCTTTGGTCTTCAACCAAAATGAACAACAAAGGCGATACTGTTGAAGTGGAATATAGCTAAACACTAAATTCACTATCGTTTAACGCACCATCGTTAATACGTTGTATTTGTGCTGATGGTTTTCTACAATGCTTCGGTCCATTGAATAGGTAAAAACAAAATGCAGCAAAATGAATTTGAAGTACTGGTAAAAGCTATCTGCGCACTAGATGGCCTGCCTCAAGCGCTTGAGCTATTGAAATCCAATGAGGATACAGAAGTCGCTGAGGCTGCTGCATCACTGACTGGTCAATTTGCACTTGCTGAAGTGGAAGGCGAAAAGCGTATTTACCACGTGACGCTTCAAGAAAATGAACAAGGCGAAGAGCAAGAGTACATCGAACATGTTATGAATGAAGGCGATGACTTAATCAAATTTGCAGCTTGGTTCTTTGAAACGATGTTTGAATTGAAGCAAAAAGACACATACCAAATTGCCGGTAAAACTTACAGACAGCCAAAGCGCAGCTAGGTTTCTCAGTAAAGCATTTTAGAAAGCAGCTCTATTGAGCTGCTTTTTTTATCAGTGTCTAAATCAATGTCTTGGGTTGTTATTAGGAATGGAGCATTAAGCTCAAACCAGAATTTAGGTTAACTCATTGATATACAAAAACAATGCTGATTAGCACAGAGACAAAATTAGGCTAATTGCAAGTGAATGCTTAATATTGCATTAAAGTGTGATTTAGATCTTGTTTTTGGGCGTTTTAAGTGTAGAATCCGCGCTAAAGAAAGTTGATTATGTGCGGAGATAAGCATGAATTACGAACTAGGCCACGCATACCTTGGTCAAATGGCAGCAAAAAACATGATGCACGAAGCATTGTACGGCACTTCAAAGCCAAAGAAACCATCGTTCTTTAAGCGAATGATGAAGAAAATGGCTAAATAAGCATTTTCAAAAACGGAATTTTAAAAGGCCTTAAACTCGATGAAGTTTAAGGCCTTTTTCGTTTTAGCGATTGGTGAAAGTTATCGCTTTGTTTTGTTGTGGATGGACACAAAAAATACCAATTAAGCTTCTGACTAATGGCTTTTAATGAACTCAGCCAGCAGATTGATTGGATAAGTCGACCACATTATTAGGGATGCTATCTAAGCCATTCTCTTTCATCCACGCTTCTAAGTTATCGGCACCACCGATGTACTTACCATCAAGCCAGATCTGCGGGACGGTGACCGGTGTTTTCTCACCAATGTGTGCTTTTACCTCTGGAATCATACGGTACAAAGCGGCGCTGTCTTTTACGACATCGTGGTATTGGTATTCAACACCCGCTTCATCCAGCATTTTCTTCGCTTTAACACAGAATGGGCAGGTCGCCTTACCATAAACGATGTTGCCTTTTAGGCTGTCTCGTTTGGTCCACTCTTTGATCACCGATTGGATTAACACACCGCGATTCAGCGCTTCACCTTGGCTGACAACCTTGCCTTCAACAACAAGGATTGGGGCGTGCCAAGAGCCAAGTTTTAGCGGCTCCCACCAGTGAGACAACCAATCTTTCACTTCCAATTCGACATCGACATCGGCCAATTCATTCTCAAAAGTATCCTTCAGAATGTCTTTGGTAAGGGTACATTCCCCACATGGGATATTAACTTTAAATGGACCCCAGCTGCCTGCCCAACGGTATAGTGTAATCTTGACTGGTTTCTTCATGGTTACGGCCTCGTTTGAATTCTCTTATCCATATAGAACGGACAGTCGAACTATTTATTTCACCAACCTTAAACTTTCTTCACTTTCGAAGGTTTTTTGGTTTCCCAGTGCGTTATAAATGCAACTGACGCAATAATAATAGCAGCCCCTAGCCATAAACGACCCGGTGGAACCCAACTAAATACAATCCAACCTGCTAAAACATTTAGCGGTAATTTGGCGTGGTCAAAAGGTTGCACAAACGAAGCATCAGCGACCGAGTAGGCTTTTACTATCGCCCATTGAGCGAGTGCCGTCATAACACCGATAACAATCAAGATAGCCCAAATTGTACCGCCGCTTGGCGTCTGCCAATCTGGCGCGGCAAGCAGGATGTTAAATGGTGTGATTAATAGCAGCAGGTACACCACCATGGTTGAAGGGCTGTCTTGCGAAGAGAGCTTTTTCACCATCAGTGAGTAGCATGCCCAGAAGAATGCGGCACCGACTGGTAATAGCGTTGCCCAGTTAAAGTCTTCAGCCCATGGCTCTAGAATCACCATCGCACCCACGAAACCTGCTAAGGTCGCGCCCCAGCGAGCAGCTCCAACTTTCTCTTTGAGGAAAAGCCCTGAACCTATGGTTGCAAACAGTGGCGACGTCATGAGAAGGGCAATGCCTTGCCAAATAGGAACTGGGTAAGCCAGCGCCCATATCCAAAGTTGAATACCAATCACTGATAAAAACACACGGAATACATGCAACTTGAGGTTGTCGGTTTTTAGCGCGCGGCGAATGCCCAATGTTTTTAGGTAAGGAAGGATGGCGAACAATGCGATTGAATACTGAATGACGGCAACGGTGGTAGAAGTCAGTCCGAAATGAATGCTAGCAATTTGAGTTAGGCTGTTGATCAAAGCAAAGGCTAAACCTGCGGTTAGCATCCAGCTAGCGCCTTGGATCGGATGGTGTTGTGACATGATGCTTCTAATTATTTGATGTGGTACACCTATGATACGGATTTAGCACCACTTAACCAGAAAAAGCATTGATGAAGTCAGTCAGAATATTTGAATATGAAAAAAGGTTGAGCTATTGCCCAACCTTTTAGTCTGTATCTAAAGTCGATTTAGATTAGAAGTCGTAACGGATGCCCGCTTGTAGTTGGTCATCTTTATTGTCTCGCTGTTCAAACTTGTAACCAGCATATGTGCGAATGTGGCCGTTAAACTTGTACACCGCTTCAATAGCAAAGTTATTTGCTTCTTCGTCAGCCGCTTTATCGAACTCGCCGTAGTTGTATACGCCAATTAGTGATAGCTGTTTAGTTGCTTTGAAGATAGCTGAAAGCTCGTAGCCTGTGTAATCTTTATCTGCAACTGAAGCCATTGTGTATAGACCACCAACCGTAAACGCATCCATAGAAAATTGAGCTACAAGGTTGATTTGATCGTCATCGAAGTTACCATTTTTTTGAGAAACATAACCCGCACCAAGGTCAAAAGCACCTAGGTTGTACATAGCAGCGAGGCCAAAGCTATCGGCATCTTTTTCATTTGCGGCGATATAGTTCGCTTGCACTGTCAACGCGTCAAACTCACCAGAGTAAAGGAAGTTATTCTCACGTTTATCTTTGTTGCCATCAACGGCATCAGCAGCATCTGCACCAAATGTTGCCATTGTATCTGTAATGTCAGTCAGCATTACCTGTGAAGAATCTTGCTTACCGTATGAGAACTCACCGAATTTGGTTCCTAAACCTGCGTAGTAGTAGCGATTGGTAAGAGATTCATTTTCAATTTTTACAGTATTGCCACTTCCGTCTTCGAACTCTGTTGTTGATGCGCTAGTGAACTCTGCTTCATACTTACCGAATCCATATAAACCATCAGAAAGTTCAGATTTACCTGAAATATTCACACGAGCTCGTGACTTGTCTTTGAAAGAACTGTCAGATGCGCTTTCGTTGTTGTCAGATACGTTGAAACGAGCCTCCGCACGACCGCCAATTTTAAGTTCTGTACCATCAGAGCTGTAAACTGTTGCTGCTAGAGAAGAACCTGAAACTAGTGCTGCTACCACTGCAGAAGCTAGAACTGCCTTTTTCATAATCACTTACCTTGTATTTTAAAATCCGTGAGCAATGTGCTCTCCGTTTCGATATGAAGCTAATTTAGAGCAGCTAAATTAAGCTTTCATTTCTATAAAATTACATTTTCGTGAATAGGGAACTTTTTAAGTGTTGATTTTATTGCACTTTCATTTCAATAGACTGAGTGGTTTGTGAATAGTTATACAAGTTGCGTGTATTTCAAAGGTCACATTAGCAAGTTTTACCTTGCAATCACGTATGTCGATGGTGGTGAATTTTGGCTGCGCTGAGAGCTTGTTAATCTGATTAACTGCTTGTACTGGTAAGGATATCCTCTATGATGCAAAAACTTAGAAGAGAATAGATTCTGCTCAACAATATGGAGACGTTGGATGAAAACAGAGTACTTAGGCGATGTTTTACAAGGTAGGCAGGTTATTGGCTCCTTGAATGTTGAAGACCTACCCGTTGGAGAGCACCAGTTTTGGTTTCAAGTCACCAGTGATGGGCTAGGGCAACCTAAGAACATGCCGGTTTCTGTTTTCAAAGGCAGTCAAGAAGGTCCTAAGTTGATGATCACCGCCGGTATTCACGGTGATGAGCTAAACGGAGTGTTGGCTGCACAGCAAATTATCAGGGACTTAGTCGGTAAAACGCTCAAAGGTACGGTAACGATTGTGCCTACTGTGAATTTGTCTGGCTTGCTGAACCATAGCCGTGATTTCATCTCTTCGGATCCGGGTTCTTGCCCTGCTAATCTTAATCGACTCTTTCCGGGTGACGCGAATGGCTTGGCTGCGGAGCGCTTTGTTGCGTCTTTGTGGGAGCGTTTGCTTAAGCATAATGCCACCTTCGCCGTTGACCTCCACACTCAAACTCGTGGCGCAGTTTATCCACTTTATGTGTTTGCTGATTACCGCATAGAACAATGTTTGGAGATGGCGAGGCTGATGCAGCCCGATTGTGTTCTGAATGACCCTGGTGACCCAGGTATTTTGGAAACGGTTTGGAATCGAAGTGGAATTCCGAGCATCACGGTGGAAGTTGGGATGGGGAAATTTACTCAGCCTGACATGATTCAACGAGCGGTAGACGGTGTTTTTAACATGCTGTCTTATTATGAAATGTTCGAGGTTGAAATAAATCATCCCGAGAAAATGCAGCTGCCGAGTATGGATTGGATAGAGGGTAATGATGTGGTTTCTATCCGCGCTGATATTGGTGGTTTCGTATTGCCGCAGGTTGAGCTTCTGCAGAGCGTAGAACAAGATGATCTGTTGGCTATTCAATATGACGCTTTTGGTAATGAGTGTCGCCGTTATCACGCGCCGTCTGCCGGACGTGTCCTTAGCTATAACGTGGATGCGTTAAGGGAGCCGGGTGCGCTTGTTTGTCGTTTGCTAAGTTAAGGCTCAGTCGGTTTGACGTTTCCGTGTTAATGCACTGTGTTGTTATCTAAAACACGTAAAAAAAGACCGAGCTAGGCTCGGTCAAAGGACAGTTGTCTAGAGTAAGCACGTCTTGGACTCATCGAGAGAACTGCTTTTAGAGTAGCGAGGCTAGATTAAGAATCCATTGCAAGATAGTGACACTTCGACTGCTTTTCTGTTTCAAAAATAATATTGAAAACATTACCTTAAGCTCATCAAAAGCCGACTGTGAGTTACGCAGGTCGGCTTTTTATTCACTTCTCTTTCGAGTCTTTATCTCTATCTACACTCGACTAAAAAGCGTCATCCACGATATCTTTAAGTCGGTCGTAAGGCACATACCCTGGTAAAACATTTCCGTTCATCATCATGGTTGGAGTGCCCGTTAAGCCGAGTGCACTGAACGTTTGATGGTTAGTGGTTAGAACCTGGTTTTGTTCTTGAGTTGTTTTTAGTTCCGCCTCTGTTCCCGTCTTCTTGGCAACGGCTTCTAGTGAGCTTTTCGAGTGAATACCGCTTTTCGCCATCAGCAATCTATCAACTTCAGGGAATGCTTCTGGGTTATCTTTCCATACTTTCATCGCGTATAGCGCCGCGTTGGTGTCTAGCCCCGAAACCTGTTGCTGCTTAAACGATAAGTACACGTTGATCACTTTAATGTCGCTGTTTTCAGAGGCTAATTGAACCAAGCCTTTTTCCAAGCGCTTACAGTAAGGGCAGTTATAGTCGGTAAAGTTAATGATGACCGATTTGCCATCCGGATTGCCCGTGATTGGGTGGGCGTCATTGTTGTATAACCAATCATGGCTTTCCGCTTGGGCTTTTTTCGTTTGCTCTTGACCTGCTACGTACTGCTCTAAACTGGTATGCAATCCAGAGATCGTCGATGGATTTTCCTTCAGGAATTGATTAATTTCTTCAAGTTGTTGAGTTTGTTCTTTGTTTAATTCTGCGAAGGCATTAGTACTCATTAATGAGCCTATAATCAGTGCGCTTATCAGATGCTTTTTCATATTGTCTTTTCTCAAATTCGTGATAATCGTGAGCGCTTATTAGGTTGCGCTTACATTAATATTGTTTGTTAAACTGGCTGAGTCGGTTTATTCACTTAGCTTTGCTCTGTTTTTCTTTGTGAGCGATTTAGGCAAAGTAGGTTCTTAACCACAGGCCGATAGGGGATGTAACGCCGGTTGCGATACTGCTAATCTTTCCATCTTTGATGATGACAATACTTGGCGTGACATTGACTCCCCAACTTCTGCTGATCGATCCAGAGAGATCATTGATCACAGGGAAGTCATACTCTTTCGCCTCTAAGTAGCGCTGGACACGTTCGTCTGGACCAGACGATAGAGCGACCGAAACCACCTGATTGGAATCACTGAAGCTATTAACCGTCGGGCTTACAAATTTGCAGGCACCACACCAAGTCGCCCAAAAATAGACAATGACTGGCTTACCATTTTTGCTTAGCTCGATAACATCAATATCTTCGCCTTGGAGCGATTGACCCACAATTGGAATCGCATCGCCCTGAGGCATGCTTCTGCTGTGATAAAAGTCCATGGCAAATGAAACCACGCCAACGATCAATATCATTGAAACCAGTTCCTTTCCCCACTTCTTAAGACGACTTGGCTTTTTGGCCTCACCCTTTACAGCGTCGTCTTCAATCGTGCTAGATTTATCTTCATTGTTGGGAGTCTTCATCAGTTATCTCGCAGCGTCGATGGCTTGAACGACAGTGTCACTGTTGAGAATGACAGGCAGTGGAATACCGCTTTTATAGCTCGGGCCGTAGACGATATTAAATGGCACACCAAATCGCCCATTACTTTGTAAGTATTGAGTGACACTTTCACTTGGTGTTGTCCAATCACCTTTCATCAAAACAATGTCTTCTTGCTGTAGGTGACTGTAGACAGGGTCTTGAAGGATGACGCCGATCTTGTTGGCTTTACAAGTGATACACCAATCAGCAGTCACATCAACAAACACCGTTTTGCCTTCATCAACGAGCTGAGGGATTTGCTTCGCATCCAGCTTTTGCCAAGCGAGATCGTCAACAATCGGAGTCGCCCAGTTATCAGCGGTGACACTACCGACGATCAATGCAGCACCAAACACCAAGGTTGTGGTTGCGACGATAGGAATAAGCACCTTGCGACCCAACTTACGGCCAATCCAAATCAATACTGAAATCACGATAAATAGCGACAGCAGGATAGTTGGGAATTTACCAATGAATGGGCTAAGGAGGCTTGTTAGCCATAGGCTGGTAATGAACATCATTAAGCCAAACACCAGTTTAACTTTGAACATCCACGCCCCAGGTTTTGGAAGCAATTTGGTTAGGCTTGGGAATAGCGCAAAGATCAACCAAGGCGCACTCATACCGATACCAAGCGCGATGAAGATAGCCCATAACTCTTGGTAGCTTGCTCCAAGTGCATAAGCAACCGCAGTGCCAAGGAATGGCGCGCTACACGGCGTTGCTAACAGCGTTGCAAACATGCCTTGAACAAAGTGGCCTGAATGTGAGTCATCGCCTTTGGTTGCCATCCAGGTGTTTAAACCTGATGGTAGTCTGAATTCGAATAACCCAAGCAGGTTAATCGAAAACAGCAAAGTGATGATCAGCATGAACCCGATGAACCAAACATTTTGGAACTGGATTCCCCAGCCAATTGCATTACCACCCATTTTTAGAGCGGTCATACCTAGGGCTAACAGCGCAAATGATGTAATGACACCTGAAGCAGAAGCTAAGAATGAGAGTCGAATATGACGATTAGATGCACCTTGGTTTTGAATGATGCTGTTTAATTTCATTCCTAAGACTGGCAACACACATGGCATGATGTTGAGGATCAAACCACCAATTAAAGCGAAGCCTATCATCGCCAAAAAGCCGTTGTTGCTTGTTTGGTAAGCGATCGGTTCTGAGCCAACTTTGGCCGTCATCTCTTCGGCGAAATTAGTGTCTGAAACGGTGACACTCACGTTACGGTCCGTTAAGTCGACTTCACCTATCCAGTTGCTCACATCAAATACGGCCGTCATTGTATTGTCTGTGATGTGGACGCTTGGTTGAGAGAAGAAGTCATCAATCACTTCTTGCCCGTCAATCAACACCATCGGCTTATCCCAGCCATTTTTACTTGTCAGCTGAGTAACCAGTTGCTGCTTGCTCTTGTCCCAAAATAGACCATTGACTGAAGTGCGATTAGCTTCTCGTGGAGATTGGCTCATGCCTTGGTTGAACAAGAACATCGCTTCTTCATCGAGCGCTAAAGTTTGTGGGTCAATCGGCAGTTCGATATCGTAATCGGTTAACACACAGATATTGGTACACGACGGAAAGGTAAACGATGCCCTGAATATCGCAGGCTTCGTGTTGTCTTTCAGGGATAAAGTGACAGGAAAGCTTACGTGCTTTTTGTAACCTAACGTCATCACGTCAAGTTGTTCATAGTATTTAGGTATCGGCCAGTGCCACTCTACTGACTCAATGTTTGTTGAACCAGACCAGTCCCAGCTTGGCGGAATGCCACCTTCGCCTGGGCTGCGCCAATAGGTTTTCCAGTCGCCGTCGAGCACGACATCGAGCACGGTTTGGATCTTAGAGCCGTCATCCGACTGTTCACCCGTCGACATCATTCGCATTTTAACAGGCGGATGCTCAGGCACACTAAGCCAGCCCGTTGTCTGTGCCAAGGCGGTAAATGACGTCATAACCAAAAGGGCAGTGACTAAGGTTTTCGCGCATGTACGCATAGAGAATGCCAATGAATCGACAAACTTAGTTAGTAGTGTGTTGTACAAAAATGTATCTCCAAAAAATAAATAAAAGGGTGTAGTAGCCCGGTTATTTACTCTCTAAATATACAGTGCTTTAGATGCAATCGGTGTTTTGTCGGTCGAGTAGAGCGATGATTGTCTCTAGATAATCTCGAGATGTGAGGAGGTAAGTTAAACGCAACAGCAATAATAAGTACGAATGGGATCAGCCAGCCGGTTTTTGGGGCGGCAAAGGTCAGCATTTTCGAACTTAGGCTGCATGAATTTGAATTGGGGGACGTTAACATTTTTGAGGCTTCTAAGCCGAAAACGCTGGCGTATAGAGCAGCCATTTTTTCTGAAGAAGCGATGTTGGTTTGGGGATTACTGGTTTCTGTATGAGTTTGTGTGCCAACTAGGACTGATTGGCCATTAGCGGATGCAGATAACGATACTTTCTTGACGGCCAGAGTGCTCGCCAGACAAGTTACGATAACCAGTCCGGTAAGGAAGAGCGCCCAAAGCGAATGCTTTTGTCGGCGGTTCTGTGTGGATAAGAAAAGTAGCGATGTGTTCAGCAAATTAGTCAGTAATCAAATCTGTTAGTCGTTAAAGCAAGCTCATTGAATTGTGGTTAGCTTAGATAAGTTCTCTTCGTGCCACAAGTCATAAAATGGTTAAAGTGAAACTATGTATAAATGCGGGAAACGGCAGATACACGATAAAAGACGCATAAACACCAATTCACGCGAATACGACATTGAGCTGTAGCTAAAGTTCACAACAACTGAAAGTTATCGCTAATTATTCTGTATTGAGTGGTTTATTAACTATCAGGACGGGACAGGCGATACAAAAAAGCCCAACAGATCGTCAGTGAACGTGTTGGGCTTTAATCATTGGTGCTATTGGAAAGGCTTAGTGAGTGCGGCGAGGGCCGTTACGTACCAAGTCTTTACCGTTATCAAACACCTCTTTGGTGATCCAGCGAGCAAGCAGAACTTTATGGCTGCTATTGAATACAGCAACGAAGTGACGACCATCTGAATTATTGGTTGCCATGCCTACACCTTCAACGCCTTCAAGGCCTAAACCGCCAGCTTCCACTGAAATTAGGAATTGCTCTAGTTCTTCTAGAGACTCAATAATATCAAGTTCGTTGTTCATTTTTATGCTCTCTTGCTGTGAGCCAACATCGTATTTAGGGCGCTTTAGTGCTGTGCTCGAATGAAGATATTGGCTGTTGTTCTTTGTTGGATGCGTACTCTACAGGTCATAAGAGGGGATTGGAACTCTCAAATATTAGAAGCAGGCTGATAATTTGCGAATTTTTAACATAACATACGTTTAAATGCTTGTTATCCATATTCTTTTTACTACTATTTATAGGGTCAATTTAGACAGTGATAGGAAGTAATATGATGAAGGTTTGGCGTTGTCTATTGTTAATGTTGGCGTTTGTCGCATTTGGAAGTTATGCGCAGAGCGTTGAGAAAATCGCAGAAGTACAAGATCAGTTAATGCTCGATCTAGCAACATTAGAAACGGCGCATGATGCTGAGAAGCCCTTTCTTGAAGATATCTTAAGGCGTAAGAATCAGGGCCTACGCGAAGAGATTTTTTCACAGCTATCGTCAGATAAAAAAGAGGGGCTGGATGTCACTCTTGCTCAGCAGGTCGAACTGCTACAAAAATTGCTGTCGTTGAATGAAACTAAAATCGTTTCAATGAGTAAAGAAAACCGTTCAGCTGAAGGTGACGCTAAAAAACGCCTTGAATTGCGTATTCAAAAACGAATCGGAATGATGGATGTCTATTATCAGCAGCTTGCTAAGACCTTAAATTGGTCGAAAGAGCGTGGTGTTGATGTTGCTGTTCCTGAAGGTGAGCTCAAAACGGCACTTGTTTCTCGTTCTCAATATCTTACTAATGCAATTCTATACACGGATACACAACGTCAAGATTTAGAACGCCGGTTATCTTATGTAAGTGAAGAAGAGAAAGCGACGATTAAAACTGAGCTTGAACGCTTCAGTGAGCGAACTAGCGTTATGGTCGCGAGCTTAGAAGAAACCATCACGCTAATGGAACCGTTTGGCGTGGATGTGACTTCGTACAAACGTGTTTTGCTAGCGACGACAGGTGACATTAACGCCGATGTGTTGGATGTTGATGTTGCACTGGAGCTGTTGGATGGTTGGCTTCGTTCGTTCAGTTCATGGGCTTTTGAAAATACCCCTTCTTTTATCGTTAAACTTGCTCTGTTTCTCGGTATTTTGTATGTAACTCGCCTTATTGCTAACGTGGCTCGCAAAACCGTTCGTAAGAGTGTTTCGCACTCTAAAATGGACTTCAGTGTATTGATGCAGGACTTCTTTGTATCCATCGCATCTAAAGCGGTCGTGTTTATTGGTTTGCTTATCGCACTGTCTCAAATAGGGATAGAGCTAGCACCTCTTCTTACTGGTTTCGGTGTAGCCGGTGTCATCATTGGTTTCGCATTGCAAGACACACTATCTAACTTTGCATCGGGTTTGATGATCTTGATCTACCGTCCTTATGACGTCGGTGACATGGTTAAAGTGGCAGGCGTGCAAGGCACGGTAAAAGACATGAGCTTAGTATCGACGACTGTTCAAACCATTGATAACCAACGCTTGGTGATCCCAAACAACAAGATTTGGGGTGACGTGATCAACAACATCACGGCAGAACGTGTAAGACGTGTTGATATGGTTTTCGGTATTGGTTATTCAGATGATATCGATAAAGCGAAAGCGGTATTGAACGACATCATTCTTGCACACCCTCTAGTGTTGAAAAAACCAGAGCATATGATCAAGCTTCATACCTTGAATACGTCTTCTGTTGATTTCGTAGTTCGACCTTGGGTTAAGACTGATGACTATTGGGATGTGTACTGGGATGTAACGGAAACCGTGAAGAAACGCTTCGATGAAGAAGGCATCACGATTCCATTCCCTCAACGAGATGTACATATTTACAATCACGAAGAGAGTTAAGCGAATGAGCTAGTGCGCGAAGCGATTTCGAAAAGAGCTATTACGAAAAAAGCTAAGCATGGCTTAGAGCCATCATTCTTAATGTGATATCAAATGGACGCTGAATAAGCGTCCATTTTTATTGGCTGCCAGTTTATACCAATCACAGTAAGTAAGTGATCAGAAATAGCGCAGAAAAAAGGCTTGAGAATAAGGCAGAACTTTTTAATAAGTAGTTATTCTACAATCAAAAGTTCTAACGCAGTTATCGAGCGTTTTAACCAGCTAGGGTGAACAGTTATTTACTACGATTGGTATTATATTGAGCTTCATTCTTTTATGTCACTCAACCGCCTTAGAATTACGTTATGATGGGGTAGGCTTAGTTTGGACAGTTGAAATCGAATGGATGATTCACAGAAAAAAACGAATACTAGAAATACACCTGTAAGAAAAGCGACCCGAATCGAAAGCGTCATGAACTCTGCGATGTGGCATTTAACTCAGCGAGATATGACGGAAAGCGAGTTGGTTGCGAAGCTCAAAGTGAAAACCGACAATCAAGAATGGATCGATGAAACTCTAGGGACACTGAAAGGCTTCGGGTATCTCAAGTCTGACCAAGTGTTTGCTGAACAATTCGTGGAACAAGCTTTTTCTGGTGAATTCGGTTCTCGATATATTGTCGAAAAATTGAAGAAGAAAGGCCTGACCGATTCAGTGATTTCTGATGCAATCCATAAGGTGTCTTTCGAAAAGTCTATTGATGAACAGACCATCCTGATAGACCGCATCAACCATTACTATACAAGTTTTACCATGAGCCGTGAAAAGCTTGTCGCGACCCTGCAAAAGCGTGGCTTTAGCTATCAACAAGTTAAGGTAGCGATTGACCAGCACCCACAAGCGCATCAACTGAAAAGTAACATTCAAATTAAGGCCGAGAAAGCCGACTTGGAAAAAGAGGTGCTCAAGTACGCTCGTAAAGGCAAGGGACTGACTGCCATTCAGCAAGAACTTAGACAACGACAAATCGACACAAGTGAACTGTCATCGCTCATCGACCGATTGATTAATGAAGAGCAGCTAGATTTCTATTCTTCGTGTTTAGAACAGTTGCAGAAGAAGCCTTATGACCTAAACGATCATAAAGAACGCTCTAAGGCTTACGCGATGCTAAGTCGAAAGGGGTTCTCTTCTGACGAGATCAAATTTGCATTGAGTGAAGATAACGAATAACTAAGCCGGAAAAATTTCCTATTGTAGTATGTTGGTTTGTCCTAAGTAACTATTGGACATAAACGAGGCTTTGTTTCCTAATTGGATCTCAGATAGAAACGGCCAGTATGGGTGATTATTAGGCTATTTCTATCGTTTTAGGCATACCTAACCCTGTGAGCTTATTCAACGCTTTATTCAACGCTTTATTCAACGCTTTAATCATGGCGTAGGTTTCACCAACCTGAGCATTATAGTTT
>NZ_MAKD01000014.1:71715-98597 GCF_001691235.1 Vibrio sp. ZF57
GTCAACTCAGCAGTGGTGGCACGTTACAGGTCATTGACCCGGATCACGATCAAGCCGGTTTTATCGCACAAACCATCACTACCGCCGAAGGTGGTCGGTTCAATATCAACGCACAGGGCCAATGGTCATACGATATTGACAATGATAAAGTCCAACATTTAGGCGCAGGGGAAAGCTTCCAGCAAACCTTTACCGTTGAATCTATCGATGGCAGTGCTAAAAAAGATATTACAGTGGCCGTTCATGGCACCAATGATGCTCCCGTCGCATCGGCTGAAGTGCGTTTAGCGAATGGCTTGGAAGATACCCAAATAGTCCTCACCCCAGCACAGCTACTGGCCAATTCTAGCGATGTTGACGACAACGATATTGGTAAATTATCCATTGAAAACCTACAGGCTGACCATGGTGCTATTGCGTTAAATGCCGATGGCACATTTACCTTTACCCCAGAAAAAGACTATAACGGCGATGTACACTTCAGCTATGACGTTAAAGATGCTCACGGTGGTGTGACTCACACGGGCGCAACGACTAACTTAGTACCTGATTCTCCTATCCAACATGACGCTCCTGATTTTGAGCAAGTTAACAGTGAGGAGTTTAGCGTTGAGGTGGATATCGCCATCACGAATGACGATGAATCTAACCAATTGGACAGTGCCGACGCAATACAAAGTGGTCATGAGAATGATGCCTCAATGAATGGCGCAAATGCTTACCTTGATGCCCTTGGTATCACACCAACACATCACGCAATAGAAAATGAGCTGCAACATCAACCCGCTGACATGGATCTTGTTTGGGCGCAAAGCGAGCAAGCGTCACTCGTTGATGAACATGGTATACATATTGATGTTTCTGATGCAGTTACAGATGAAAGTCATCAACATGATAATGGTCACGACAACCAACATGATGATCAGCATCAGCAAGTCGATAATCTAGCAGATATTGATCCCAATAATTAATACCATTTCTACTAATAAAGTGATTAAACATTGGGTATGAAAAAGGAGTGAGTTAAAGGCGAACATTGATGTAAAGATTACTCCATTTACGAAATATTCAGCGCTGAAATAGCTTCTTTTAACAAGCAAGTTGAACAGTTATTTAGTGGCTTGGGTATAAATGTAAACCCAAAAAAGGAACGCTAGATAGCGTTCCTTTTTTATGTGTGATTATTTTAAATGAAGTTATAAAAAGAAACTAACGCTCACCAAACGCCACGCTCACGTTGGTATAAATCGGTTTCCATAGGTACTGAAAAACCGATTTCTCACCCGTGGTAATGTCAACTTCACCCGTCATACCCGGCAGTATGGAAAAGCTTTCAGGGTTATCACGGAAGTAAGGCGTATCAACCGACACTACAACTTCATAATAGATCTCGCCACGTTCGCTTTGACTTGTGGTCGGTGAAATACTCTCTACCGCCCCTTTTAAAGCCCCAAAGCGGCTGTAATCAAACGCATCAATCTTGACTCGAGTGGGCTGCCCAACACTCACAAAACCAATATCTCTTGGGGACAAACGTGCTTTGAAGTCAGCGTTCCCTCCGACAGGCACAATTTCAACTACCGTGCCACCCGGCTGAATAACACCACCATCCTGCGTGCTTGGTATGCTTTGCACCAAGCCTTGTAGCGGTGACACTAACATAGTGTTCGTCAATTTAGCTTGGCTTGAACGAACTCTAGCATTCAATGCTGATAAGTCAGATACGGCTTTAGAACGATCATCGCTCACTTTAGCTTTCGCTTCCGCCAGAAGCTGTATGATTTTTTGGTCATTACTGTCAGCTTGTCTAATCAATACCGACTTCTTACCACGAGCTTCTTCGATTTTCTGTTCGATACTGGCCAATTTTTGTCGCATTTCAAGCACACGTAAACGTGAAATGTTACCCGCTTTATAACCCTTCTCCAGTATGTTCAACTCTTGCTTAGTCGCATTTAACTCTTTCTCATAACTCGGCAAGGCCTTTTCTACGCTACGAAGCTGCTCTGCAATTTGCTCGCTCTCTTTCTCAAGCACCACACGCTTTTGGAAGTAGAGGGCTTTTTGCGCGTTCAGCTGCGCTTTTTGCTGGCTGACGATCTCTGGGTAATCGACCTCAAACTCAGCAAGGTTAGGCTCACGTTGCTCAAGCAACGCATTCATACGTTCCACACTGGCTAGAAGCGTCACTTGTTGGGACTTTAGCTCTTCAAGGGCGGTACGCTGGAAAGTGGCATCAAACTCAACAAGCGGCTGGCCTTTCTCTACCAACTGGCCTTCTTTAACAAGAATTTGCTTTAACTTACCGCCAATCGCACTTTGTAATACTTGCTTCTCGCCTTCCGGAATCACAGCACCTTTGGCTTTGGCGATTTCATCAACTTGAGTGACTACAGACCAAGTGGCAAAAGCAATAACACATAAGGCAACCGACCATGTGGCCAGCGCCAATGTACGAGCCGTATTTTGTGATTCAACAAGCTCACCGTAGCGCTTGCCCTTCTCGATAGATTGTTTAGTCATTAGCGACTCCTTGCTTAGACTCTGATTGTTCTTGTTGGGCTGCATTTTGTTGAGCAGACGCCTCTTGAGTTGACGGCTGTAGCTCTTGAGATAACGGTTGCTCAGATAACTGCGGTTCTTGAGAAGCTTGAGGCTCTGAAGGCTGTTCCTGCTTCGAAGACTGCTCCGGCTCTAATGGACCGGCATAAACCACTGCACCTTCATTTAATACCACCACTTTATCGGCAAGCTTGATTAAATCCGGATCGTGGGACGTGTAAATCACCGTTGCTTTTCCTTTTTTCGACTGCACAAACTCACCAAATATACGTTTAGCATTTGGGTGAGCATCAGGCACAGGATTATCCATTAAGAACATTGGGTAGTCATAAACCAGCGCTTTTGCATCAATTAGGATCTGCGCGACGCTGCCAGACAACATGTCAAAAAGGCTGTCCGGCTGAATACTGCTGATGGAAGTATCGAGCCCACCTGATAATGTCTCGAACCAACGCTTTCCGCCGACCATTTCAATTGCAGAGATCATTTTCTGATCTTCGACTTTGTGACCGTCGTTTAGCCACTCTCGAATACTCAGCGTAAGCAAATCAGGATATGCGGCTCGAATGAAACACCAGTGGCGATAAAGCTGCGGGTCGTATTGAACGAGGTTAACGCCTTCAAGCTCGACCATGCCATTTTGGATAGGCTGCAAGCCAGACAGCACTTCAATTAATGTTGATTTACCGCTCCCAGAAGGGCCGGTAATCGCGACAACTTCACCGGCTTCAATATCAAAACTCACACCATTCAAAGCGGGGCGACTCTGTTTGGGATAGCGCAGCGTCACTTGGTCTAATTTCAAGTTAGGCGCTACCACGGGTAACGGGTGATGCTGGTAACTGAATTCACGCTCAGACGGCTGAGACAAAATACGGTTCACTTGCAGCTTGGATTGATTAAAGCTATTAAAACGCATCGCGCTGTTTGCCAACACCTGAGCAGGACCCGTCACCTTAGATATCAACATCATTGAAGCAATCAAACCACCGGGCGTCATCACTTGTTCAAAAATAAGTCCTATGCCTAACCCCATCACGGCGAGTGTCGAGCTCACACCAATGAAATAGTAAATCGAGGTGTACCGACTCTGGAGAACCGATTGATTAAAGGTCACTGTTGAAGCAAGAAGATTGGCTTTTTTGAAACGTTGAATCCAGTGCTCTGAGAATCCAGCACTGCGAATAAAGGCAAGCTTGGATGACAGCTCATTAGTCATGTTTTGACGATTCGTACCTGCGACTGTCGATTGCATCGAGCGCTTGCTGCTAGAGCGTATCGAGCGTTTTGCTAGCAAGTAATAAAGGATTAAAGAGACGACTGGAACCAGTACCAACCATCCGCCTAAAACTCCTATCGCTAGTACAAAAATTAGAATGAATGGTAGGTCAAATAACGCATTTCCTAATGGCCCCGATAGCACACCTGAAATACGCTCTGACAACATCACTTGGTTTTGCTGACTAGAAGAAGCTGTTTGCTGATTTTGAGCATAGCTATTACGAAGCAGACGCTGCACGAGGGATTGAGAAATCTCACGACTTACTCGGTTGGAAACTGAAGCAAACACTCGGCTACGTAATGTTCTCAACCAACCCATCATCACAAACAACAACGCCGCGCCAATGGCGATACCTTGCAACTCATGCCCTGCATCACCACCAATCACATGGTCATAAATCGACATCGTGATGAAGGGAACAGCAAGCGCAAATAAGTTAGTGATAAAGCTGACCAATAACAATTTAGGAATGATGGGGCGAAACGCATGTAACCTTTCACCAACCCAATCAGGAGAGGCCTTCTCTAATGGTGGCCCTTCGATAACAATACAAAACTGAGGGACATCGGTGATGTCGTTATTGGCATTAAAGGCAACAAATTGCTTGGATTCCAAATGACCAGAGACCAGCTCATGTTCACCAAGTACCAGTAAGAGCAATTTATGTTCACCAACTTCATCTAGGTTGGCAACCAAGCGATAAGGCAGTGCAAGCCTGTCGAACAAGGCAAACATATCGTCGATTGATTCAATGCCATTTTCATCGACCCATTGATGTGCGAACAACTGGATATTAGCATTAACTTCCAACTGCTTAAGAACGGAAAGGCTCTCGGTTTCTAAATGATTCATTACCTCTTGTCGACCGCTGGTATCTGCACGGTTGTTCGTACCTGAAGGGTTACCAATATCTAAACGATTCATACGACGGCCTCCTGATTGCTCTCGCTGTCGACCGTAATAGCTCGACTTTCCACTGTAATGATTCGATTAGCAAATTCGCGAAGCTTCGAATGGTAGCTCACCATCAGTATCGTGCGTCCTGCCGTTACTTCTTCTTCCAACACCTTAGCTAGATTCCCAAGGGCGTCTAAATCAAGTGAAGAATCCGGCCTTTCCAACATGATTATGGGTTTATCACTTGCCAATTGAGCCGCGATATTGAGCATTTTCACGTTACCCATACTCAACAAAGAAGCACTCGTATGGCCAATTTGTGTCTCTAGTCCATCGGGTAATCGAGTAATCTCTTTGGTTAAACCCAAACGCTTTGCATAGTCACTGGCGCTTTGCGTTTTCTCAGGGTCAAACCCGCACAAGTTGTCGAGAATAATACCCGACACCAACTGCCCTTTAACGCCACAGTAGGCAGCAATATTGGTTACGGATGCGATTGAAACTGCAGCTCCGTTAATGAAGCACTCACCCGCTTTTAGATCATCAATACCTGCAATCGACGACAATAAATGACTGTTGGTGTGGCGATCTACACTCTCTAACAAAACCAACTCACCTTTATTCAGTGTGACATCTGCATGAGAGAGTTCACCATATCTTTCAACGGTCGCTTGCTTGATTTCCAACGTCTCAAAGTCAGATAAGTGGTTCTCAACTTGCTCAGAATCTGAAGATTCCGATAATGATAAGTCACTCAATTTTTCTATTGCCTGATTGGCACTGTGTATTGAATTAAGCTTGATTCTAACCCCAACCAGAGCACTCAAAGGCGCAACCGCTCTGCCAGATAAGATAGAACATGCCGCCAAGCCACCAGTAGTTAACTGACCATCCAACACCCACAAGCTCCCCGTAATTACGAGTAAAACTGACGTGGCTAATGCGGCAAGCTGAATACATTCTTGGGCAAAGGCGTTCTGTTCTTCTTCTCTCGCTTTAGACTGAGAGCGAACGTTATTGAGGGATTTAAACTGATTGAAGATTCGAGACTCAACAGCCTGACGTTTGATTCCTTGAATGGTTTGGCTCAGTAAAATCAAGAACGCTTTTCGCTCCTGCTCATCTTGGGAAGCTTCTTCACTTAAGCTTTTAACGCGAATAGAAGATAACCAAACGATTCCGAGAGTAATCAGCCAAACTGCCAAAGGTATCGCCACCAGCTCACCGCCGATGTAAGCCACCAAGCCCAAGAAGATCAAGGCAAAAGGCAAATCAATAAAGCCTGCAATCACACCACCGGAATACCAATCTTTGACTTTGGATACAGAACCAAGCCCCTCTTCCACGCCGCCAACACCAATGTGGCGGAGATGGCCTGATGAAGCCGTTGTTACTCTTTCAACCAAAGTTTGATAGGTCGCTTTCTCGGTATTGCTGGCCGCGGCTGACAAAAGCCAAGTACGCACAAACCGGATCAATGCTTCCATGGCAACAGCCAACGCTGCACCCGCCAACAACAAAGTGGCAGTACCGTAACTTTGGTTAGGTAAAATACGATCGTAAATTTGCAAAACCGTTAACGGAACGGCGAGAGAGAGAAGATTTATGAGTAAAGAAGGCAGTAAGACTTTCCCCACCACCCCTTTGTTTTTCATTGAACTTGCGGGCATACACAATCCTTATCCATGCTTATGAAATAAGATTGGTACACCATGTTGAGTATTGCAAGGTAACGGACTGATTTAACGTGTTTTTCAATATAAATATGACACAGATCTTTCTACACAAATCTGTGGCTATACCCGCACCTTAAAAACGCTCCTTACAAACGCTCGTTACAAGTGCTCCTTACAAACAATTGTCGTAATCCGTTATCGCCTGCTTTAACTTTGAAAAGTCTGAGTTACATAAATACGGTTTCAGCGCTTCAAATTTATCTGAGGGCCACTCGTATATTTTGAATGACATGAGTTCGTCAATAACGGACTCATCAAAGCGGTATTTGACGACTTTAGCTGGAGAACCACCGACAATGCTGTATGGAGCGACGTCTTTAGTCACCACACTATTCGCTGCAACCACAGCGCCTTCGCCAATCGTCACACCGGACATCACCATCGCTCTCATGCCTAACCACACCCCATCTTCAATGTGAGTGTCACCTTTGCCAATGTAGGCATCGTCGATTACATCCATAAATGGATACAGCGAAAACCAATCAACTCTGTGGGTATGGCTGCCACCCATTAAAATCACAACCTCTGCGCCAATGCAGACATAATCGCCGATATGGAGTTCGTCGATTTCCCATCGAGGCTCCCACTGGCGGCTGACTTCGTCGCCATGTAAATAACGGACGACAGATTGCTCGAACCCATTATCCCAGCAATCGCTGTAATAACTGTGTTGACCTTTTACGTGAATATTGGGGTTGGTTACGACTTCATGCAGCAACTCGAATTTGGACCAATGCTTCTTTTGCATTTTTACCTCTGAACGATCTATTAAGTTTTATTCGTTAACTATCAAAATGTTCGACGATGCAAATCCAAGGTGCACAAACTAACGCCCTATAAACACAGGGTTCACTGGGATGAATAGTGAATATCACGCTTAAATCATAGCAATATCGCTAAAACTAAAGAGACGTCAGTGGATTCGAGGTTGCTTAAGAAGAGGAAGTAGTTTCAAAGTTTGCTCAGTTTTTATCGATAACTTGGTTGGATAATTTACAGGCGTAGTGTAACTGTTTAGTCGCGCCAATTTGACAGGAAGATGTGATTAATAAGGTTTCAAATTTCGTTTCGTGGAATACGGAATGAACAAGAGCCTGCGCGATTACACAGGCTCAAACTTAGACTCAGCTATAAACTTCGGAGCTCGCTTGGAGCTGGGCTCAGCGACTACATGCGTGCAAGCTGTACTTTTCTGTCTTTATTCACCACGCAGAAGTTACCGCGCTTAGTACGACACTTAGAGCATCGTTCGCATTCAACAGGGCTTCTATCCCCTTCCTTCCAACGCTTCACTAAATGGGGTTCAGAAAGCAGCGGTCTTGAAAGCGCGAAGTACTCAATGCCCGTGTTGTTTGCAATCGCTTCGATAGCATCAAAATCCGTTAGACCACCAACCGTGATCACTGGGATATTAACGTCTTGGCTAATCGCGTGACCATACTCATGGAAGTAGCCTTCAGCTTGAATGGTAAAACCATCGTGCGACTCGCCAATCATAGTGTCTGCTTTGCCATGAATATTGCCTGACACGACAATGCCATCCACACCCACTTGTTCAAGCTTTTTACAGACAATACGTGTTTCCTCAAAGGTGACGCCACCTTCAAAAAACTCGGATGCCGTGAGCTTAACCAAGATAGGGAAATCATCACCCACCAGCTTACGTGTCGCGGTATAGATCTCTAACAAAAATCTCATGCGGTTTTCTAAGCTACCGCCGTATTCATCTTCACGTTGGTTGTAATAAGGGCTTAGAAATTGGTTAATCAGGTAAGTGTGAGCGGCATGAATTTCAACGCCATCAAAGCCTGACTTCTGTGCTCTCAAAGACGCTTGAGCAAACGCATCAACAATGTAGTCGATCTCGTCTTTGGTCATCGCTTTGCCTAGAGTTTGAGTTCCTTTTTCTGGAACCTCACTTGGTGCGTAGATTACTCGCTCGCCAAGGTCATGCGTGGTTTTGGTGCCACCATAAGCCAACTGCATCACGATTTTAGAGTCGTTGTCGTGCACCAGTTGAGTCAGCTTTTGATACTCTTCAATGAATGAGTCGTTATACATACCCATCATGCCTGCATTCGGCTTTTCTTCTTCAACAATGTTCGCGTAGCCCGTCACGATCAGGCCGACTTCACCTTGAGCCAACTCTTCATAGATAGCGTACAGTTTATCTGTCATATGCCCATCTTCGGTGGCCATATTTTCCCACGTTGCACTTCTCATGAAGCGATTCTTTAGTGTCATCTTGCCAATGTGGGTTTCTGTAAACAAAGTGCTCAAGTGTCTTCCTCTCAAAATCGTGTTACGCAAGTTACCCATTAAGCATGGGCACTGATTCAGGCGGATACTACAGAGAATAAGGCAGCGAAAACTTAATCTAGATTAAGAGAGCGGCACTCTCATGTGAGAAAGATATAGAAAGCATCAAAAAGAGATAAAAAAGATTGGAGAAATGGTAACAAAAGAAAGTCGCTAAGTTTTAATAAGCGACTTTGTTCAATTTAATCTGGACTAAGTCAATGGTTCTTACGAGAGGTGTCCACCTGCGAATTTCTGCCTGCTAACAGTTATTTGAACTCATAGGTGTAAGACGCGCCAACACTGTTATTTTCACCGAAATCGTCCTCAGCAAAAATAGTGAAGAAGTTGAATGATTGAGCGTCACTCAACTTGTAGCTAGCACCGCCGCCTGCCCAATACCCTGAATAATCATCAGACCCCATTGAACCGCCACCGAAGCCCATGATAGACCATTCATCAGTAATCGTTTTTAAACCAAACGCACCAATGTAGCCACCGTGTGTTGAGCTCGACATCAATACATAGTCAGAACCAACATTATCATCATCGAAAACCGCTACTTCGCCGTCATTATAGCTGTAACCAGCCATAGGGAAGATTTGCCAACCGAACGGCTCAATATCGAAATAGCTCAGTGGTATAAATGTGCCAATACTGTAGTTGTTCTTATAAGCATCGTTGTCATATTCAGAACGGCTAAAGTTGAAGTTAACAATACCCATAGGCAACAGCCATGAGCCGCCTATTCGCCATTCTTCGCCATCTGCGTTAACACGAGCATTGATCATTCGTGCTTCATCAAGCCCAATAGACCCAGAGAACTGCAGATCTTCGTTATAAGCAACGCCAGCTTTGGTTACGATTTTAGTCGGATCATCAGGGTGCTTCTCTTCAGCAAAAGCACCCGTTGAAAATAAAGACACTAAAGTAATGATTAGTAGATTACGTAATGTCATTAGAAGGTCGCGCTAACACCAACAAAGTGGATACGGCCATCGAACGAACCATTCAACAGATTAACTTGACCAAATCGACCATATCGATCCATCTCAACTGAACCCAAATCAGCGTATTCATAGAACACATCAATTAAGATGTCGTCCCAGTAGGTAGATGCGCCAACTGAGTAGCGGTACTGTTCACCCACAGGAAGGTCAACCCATTGCATTGACGGATCGTCTTGCGGAGAAGTTTCGTAAGAGAAGCCAGCTTTCAAACGCCAGTCTGAATTCAATTGATAATCCGCACCTACCGCAAATTTCCAAACGTCATCCCAGTCACGCTCAATCGGAACACCATTAATTGGACTTCCTGCTATTCCAAAATCAAGAACGGTTGTATCCCATTCACTCCAACGATGGAACTGAATACTAGCAAGCAGGTCAAGTTGAGAGTTCAAAGCATAGCTCGCACTGACATCGATGATTTCAGGTAAAGCAATATCAGTTGATAATGAATTCAATACGCCTTGGTTAATAACGCCATTTACATCATTGTTAAACTTATGCTCTAGCTTAGAACGGTAACTTGCGCCCAGCTTAAGTTTATCTGTCGGTGTGTACATTACGCCAAGGTTATAGCCGTATGCCCAGTCAGTATCTTGCTTCGCAGTAAGCATTGACGTTGTTTGTTGGAATGCAGCCCAACTGAATTGCACACCCGCGCCTACTGACCATTGGTCATTCAGCTTATAACTCAGTGATGGGTTCACTTGCATTGCAGTAAGAGTGATATCTTCTAGAAGTGCAGCACCCGCCCAATCACTGCCGTAATCAAGGCTAGAGCCGCCAACAGCGCCAAGCGCGATACCAAGGTGTAATTTGTCTGTGACTTGATGAGCGTGGAAGGCACCAAATGACGGCATTACGGAATGAGCTTTACCATCTGGATTACCACCGTTATCTTGATACTTCATTTCAAGATCGAATGCCATGGTGTTGATGGTCGTTTTGCTTTCGCCCATGTGAGACATAGTGGCAGGGTTTGTCCACATCGCCGCTGCAGATCGACTGTAAACACCATCACCAGCGCCAGTAGTACCAGCGTTGGCAACGACAGCTTCTTGCAAAAACAGGCCACTTGCGAATGCATTTAAGCTCGTAAAAATTGCAGTGGCAGCTAGAGAGTAAGTAAAAGTTTTGTTCATCAGAGCGCTCATTTAGCCTTAGACATTAAATTGCTCTAAGGTTACCGCAAAGCTCAATAAACAAAGGGAATATCCATTATTCCTGTACAAGCGCTATTTAAACTTTCTGGCGACGTAAGGGCGTGGTTTGTCTCGATGAATTTCACGTTGAGCAGCAATCGCCCTGTTCTTACCTAACCCAACCTTTATCTGATACCAAGTTTCGCAGAATACAGCCATGCCCGGGCTTGACCACCAAGTCTTGTTGTAGAGCTTCTTGTTAGCAGCGACGACATCTGGCGACCGATTCGCACACTCAAGTGCCAACGCATAGGCTTCAGCGTAAGGATCTTCGGCAATCTTGGTCACCAACCCATATTCTTTAGCGGTTTCACAGTCGATCACTTTGGCCGTCATCGCCATTTCAAGGGTGTGATCTTTACGCATCAGCTCTCTAAAAGCGATAGCGCCTCCCATGTCTGGAATCAGACCCCACTTTGCTTCCAATATAGAGAAGTTCGCATCCGGGCTAGCAATTCTAAAATCACCCCCACTGACCAATTGCAGGCCGCCTCCCCAACAACGACCATGAATCGCAAAAATGACAGGGCATGGAATATCTCGCCAACCCAATGAAAAGCGTTGTGCAGCGTTAGGCAATGTCGGTAGCCATTTAAACAAGAGCTTCATCGCCCCAGATTTACTGGTTAATAGGGACTTAACATCAAGCCCTGAACAAAAATCAGAACCCTCACCTTTTACTATTACGGCACGAATCTCGGTGTTCTTTTTCAGCTGAGTCACCATGTTATTCACGCCTTGAAACATTGCCATATCAATAGCATTGAGCTTATCGGGTCGATTCAACACAACCGTCGCAATTTGGTTTTTATCGATAGAACAAGTAATACGATCGAGGTTTGGCATGGTGGCTACCTTATCAGTGGTCAGACCTTTAGGTTATACATTTTATTAACATATGCCAAACTTGCACATTAAGAAGCGAGACCTGTGTTGCTTAACGTCTTTCCCTTTACACAAACGACATCAACAAAAAAGCAGTGATGGATCGCTCCATTCACTGCTTTTCATCCGTAGCTTTTATCGCCAATGGCTTTGATTGCCAGTAGCTTTGATTAGCAATGGCTTTCGGTCATGAGCAAAACCTATGTTCTTCGAGATTTCAGTAGCAAGAAGATAAAGTAGCTGCCAGCAATAATGGAAACTAACGTCCCTGCCGCAAGCTGCGCTGGGAACACTACCACTTGCCCTAAGCAGTCAGAAAATAGCATATATTCTGGTAACTTAAACCAAAGCGCTGAACATTAAAAAGGCCATTGAAATTCATCATTTCAATGGCCTTCTCGTTCCTACTAGCCAGGCAGCTAGCTAATTACCTAAGCAACTAACTGAGCTGGGACTCTCTCGCTTCTTGACTACTGAAACCACGTAAAATATTAAACAGGGTAATCAGTGTGAACAACATGATGACAAGCGATAGATGCCACGCTTCTCCTAGTCCTAACTGAACCAGTCCCATGCTCACCATTGAAGACACCACCATCTGCCCTCCGCCAGACATCGCAGCAGCCGCGCCAGCGTTCTTCTTATAAGGCAACATCACCAACGCCTGAGCACAAGGTAACGCTATACCATTGCCAAGAATCATCAAGAACTGGCCAAGCATTAAATAAAGTGGCTCAAGTGGACAAAAGAAAAGCCACAACGCCGCAGCCACATGTAATACAGGTGTGCATAACAGAGTTTTCTTGTTGCCCAGCATAGGGCGAATACGGTTACATAAGCTTGTTCCGCCGAGCATGCCTAATGCAGGAATCACCGCCCACATCGCGTATTCATCTGACGTCATGCCAATCTGATTTTGCATGATAAATGGCATCACTGATACGGTGGTGATCATCAAGCTAAAGTTAAGCCAGCCAATACTCGCAAAGCTCATAAAATAACGAGAAGTGAGTAGCTCTTTGTATTGAGAAATCATTTTCTTCGGTGAAGGGATAGCCGAAACCTTAGTGACGGTTTCCTTAAACTTGAACGCCAATACCACCCAAGCCAATGAGACATAGCCAAGTAGTGAGATAAACACCATACTCCAGCCAAAGTGGAAGTTAATAAACCCACCGATAACAGGCGCGATCAAAGGTGTTATAGAGGCAACCATCGCAATATAAGACATAGCCAAAGGCAAGTCTGCGCCGTTGAATCTATCGCGCGTCGAGGCACGAGCAAGTACAGCGCAACAGCCGGTTCCTAGGCCTTGTAGAAATCGCCCCATCACCATATTGGTAAACGAGTGGCTGAAGAAAATGATCATCAATAGTCCCAGCATGGCGATTAATAATCCGCTCAGCAGCACTTTCTTGCGCCCAAGAGCATCGGAAATAGGGCCATAAATAAACTGGGAAGGCCCAAAACCTAATAGGTACACGCTTACCAATAGCTGGGCTTGCTCTAGTGATACATCGAAGTCTTTGGCGATCCAAGGTAGTGATGGAAACACCAGTCCCATACTGAGCTGACCGATACTGATGACCAAGCACGCAAGTAAGATCGATTTAAAATCAAATCCACGACTCATCGTTTAATAGGTCCGTTCGAAGAAAAATCGTGCGTATCTAACTCACAACATAAAAACTGAGAAAATAGCGAAAATGCTGCTGGTGAGTTGTTCATAATGCTCCGACAGGATCAAATAGAGAAAGGCAGAGTAAACATACGTGAGCTTGTATAATCATACAATAGGCGTTCAACTAAATATGTGAATAGTCACTTTTCAGCAACCTCGGCTTTCCGCCTATCGGCCACAAGCGCTAGACTAACACTAGATGCTCATAATCAAGGGACTTCAATGAACACTCATCACCGTATTTTTTCATGTGCTTTGGCGCTGCTTGCCTCAGGTCCTGTAACGTCAGCCTTTGCTTGGCAGGCAGAGAAGATCACCGACGGACTCGTGATCCCTTGGGGACTGGCTTATGTCAACGATAAGTCCATGCTAGTCACAGAAAAATCAGGCGTCATTAAACATGTCGATTTAAAAACTGGCGATCAACACACACTCTTCAGGCTGCCCAATGTATGGGCGAAAGGCCAAGGTGGATTATTAGATATCGCACTTTCCCCTTTTGAAAACGGAAAGTTCTACGTCACTTACAGTAAAGACATCGATGATGAAGGCGTAACAACACTGGCTTCTGCTAATTACAGCAATAATGAAGTCATCAATTGGACAGACGTGTTTGTAACTAAATCCAGAACGGACACAGGACGTCACTTTGGTAGCCGTATCACCTTTGATGATAGCCACCTGTATTTTTCAATCGGTGATCGAGGTGATCGAGACAACGGCCAAGACACCATGACTCACGCCGGATCAATATTACGACTGAATGCCGATGGAAGCACACCAAGCGATAACCCATTCACGGATAACAACAAAGTGCTCAATGAAATTTGGAGCTTTGGCCATCGTAATCCACAAGGTCTGTATTACGATTTCCCGACTCAAAAGCTTTGGTCGATTGAACACGGCCCTCGCGGTGGTGATGAAATTAACCTAATAAAAGCGGGTGCCAACTATGGGTGGCCTGTCACCTCACACGGAAAAGAGTATTGGGGCCCTATCAGCGTTGGCGAATCGGAAACCAAAGATGGTATTGAAGCGCCAAAAAAAGTCTATGTTCCTTCAATCGCTCCGGGCAGTTTGATTGTTTACCAAGGAGACAAATACCCAGAGCTGAAAGGCAAACTGCTGGCTGGCGCACTAAAACTTACTCACATCAATATTGTGACAGTCAATGAACAAGGTGAGGCAATCGAGGAAGAACGCATTTTAGAGGACTTGGGCGAAAGGATAAGAGACATCGAAACTTCACCAAACGGAGACATCTTCTTCAGCACTGATAATGGCAACCTGTACCGCTTGAAAAAGTAGCCGAGACCTCGTTCAAGTAAAGGCACTTACCTTACAACGACATTTATAAATATAAGCCGTTAAAAGTGGGCTCAACGCCCAGTTAGCGGCTTTAAATTTGCAAAAATGAATGCGCTAAAACAGTGCATTGACTCCAAATTCGTCATCAATTTCGACCACCTTTTTCACAAAAACTACAACAAATCACCATACAACTGTAACTCCATGATATTTAAGGAATGCAAAGTTTGACTACCCCCAAGTTTCTGCAACCTTTCCCTATGTATTCGATTGACTATCCCCTGATTTGATTTAGACTCGTTCCCGGCTAGAAAGAAAGTTCTTTGTATATAAACATTTCGTTGGATTACTAGTAACCCCGTTGTGTTGTACGCAATAGCAATAAACTTTTCCGCGCTATCAGTGCCACAATTGGCTCAAAATATAAATTTAATTTTAGGATATCATCATGTCTAACACAGTTACTGGTACAGTAAAATGGTTCAACGAAACTAAAGGCTTCGGCTTCATTCAACAAGAAAACGGCCCAGACGTATTCGCACACTTCTCTGCTATCACTGGCGACGGTTTCAAAACTCTTGCTGAAGGCCAAAAAGTTGAGTTCGTAGTATCTCAAGGTCAAAAAGGCCCACAAGCTGACAGCATCAAAGTACTTTAATTTAGTATTTTAAAGCTTTCTAAAAATAGCCAGCCTCAGCTGGCTATTTTTTTACCCGCTATTCAGAGATTTAAGGTAATATTCCCCTTCACTATTTCTACCTAAGACACCCTCTCAATGGCTCTTAAACCGACAATCTACAAGTTTCGTATCTCTTTAACCGATATGAATCGCGACTATTACGACTCTTTCAATCTAACGGTTGCACAACACCCTTCTGAAACAGAACAGCGAATGATGGCTCGAATCATGGCTTTCTGTATCAATGCATCTCCTGAACTTGAGTTCACTAAAGGATTGTCTAGCATTGAAGAACCCGATTTATGGCAGAAGTCGTTAGACGATCAAATCCTAGAATGGGTCGATGTGGGCGAACCCGATCCAGAGCGTGTTAAGAAGGCAACTCGCCTATCTAAATCAGTACGCGTATTCAGCTTCAACACTAAATCAAACGTTTGGTGGGAGCAGAACAAAGGTAAATTCGGCTACCTAAAAGCTCAGATCGTTCGTCTAGACAACGATGGTATTGAGCAGCTAGCGGCGATGACACAACGTACGATGGATCTTTCAGTCATGCTGACGGGTAACTCTGCTTTCATTAACAGCGATACTCAATCGGCAGAAGTAACGTGGGAAGAGCTACAGAGTAATGACTGAGCGTCCAACCCCGAATAATTCGCAAACAGCAGCTAGCCAGCTAGAAGAAGCCAAGCAACAAGCCGACGCGCAGCAAGAAATCAAAGCTAAACAACAAGCTAGAACCAAGCTTCACCAGTGTTTAAAAGAAGCAGGTTTAGGTTCAGTCAAAGCGCTCTCGACAGGCTACGAGAAAGAGCTGTCGTCATTTATTGATGAAAACCACGCTTTGTTTAAACACGCTTGCGAGAACAAGCCGGAGAACTCTGCACGTCAGACGTTGCTTGGCTTGCTAACCAAGGAACATATCGATGCAAGCTATCGCTTTGAAAGCAATAAAGAAGCGAATGAGGCGATGCAAAATGTATTCGATAATACAGTGGGAACTGAGCACAGCGACAAGTTTCAAAACTCTAACGCTCAACAGTTAAAACTAGTCACGCATTTGTGGTTGTTCATTCAAGGACGACTAGGAATGGATTACAGCCTAGCCAATGATCACGCAGCTGTAGCCGCTACGCTACTGTCTCGTATATCGAGAAGCAGTGATGATGAGATTCGCGTAGAGTTCATGGCGAGTTTTTACGATGGTTTGAGCATCTATCAAGCCGAGAACAAGCCATCCGGTATTGTTCACCACTTAAAGCGTTTGTTTAACCTTTCTTAAGCACTCCACCAGCGACTGATTCTAGTTACGCTCTATATGCTTTCAACAAACGTTAAGATATAGAGCGTGCTTTTTCTGCTTGGCCGCAACAGATTCCCTATTACGTTCATTCCTCACTTTAGGGAATGGCGAAAGTGAATAAGTCGCTCATTCTTCACTTTAGGGAATAACAGCATTCTCAGCCATTACAGTTGACTTCATTGCAGGCGTAAAAAAGCCCCGCATAAAGCGAGGCTTAGAATATATTTCAATGAACATCAATTTACAGAGGCTAAATTGAATTCATCTAATAATGCAGTGAATCAACGCAGGCCGTGTAAGAACTCGTGGCGCGTTGCTGGGTTTGATCTGAAGATACCGCCCAGAGCTGTTGTTGTCGTTTCGCTAGTCGCGTCCATTACACCGCGTGATTTCACGCAGTAGTGAACCGCATCCATGGTGACAGCAACGTCATCAGTTTCGAGTAGCGTTTGCAGTGCAACAAGGATCTGCTGCGTCATACGCTCTTGAACTTGTGGGCGCTGAGCAAAGAATCGAACAATACGGTTAATCTTTGAAAGACCAATGATTTTTCCACGCGGGATATAAGCGACCGCAGTCTTACCATCAATCGTCACTAAGTGGTGCTCACAAGTACTGGTCACGGTAATGTCTTTTACTCGTACCATCTCACGAACGCCCATCTTGTTTTCGATTACCGTAATTTTAGGGAAATTGGCGTAATCCAAACCAGAGAAAATTTCATCCACGTACATTTTAGCAATACGTTGCGGTGTTTCTTCCAGACTATCGTCCGTAAGATCAAGTTCAAGGAGAGTGAGAATCTCACGCATATGGTGTTCGATTCGTTCCTTTTTCTCTTCTCGGCTAACCTGGTTTGGACTCATTGGTGTCTCTAAACCACGGCTTGCTAGCGCATCTTTAACCAACTTCGCTGATTCGCTAAGACCTGACATTGAACTTCCTCTTTTATTACCCCTTCTGGATGGCAAACAAGGATACTCGGAATTTTGAATAAATACACCCATATTTTAAGGGAGGTCATTATTTACGGGGCTTAAACTGTGCTAGAGTGGCTAGAATTTCGTTGGCGAATCAGGTGCTCTGATCATTATTTAACCACCATTGCCAACCACAAAATCAAAACAATAACGATCAAAGGATTTCAATTATGGGCTGTTGCGACGCTCCGGGCTTGATGCCAATTGAAGAAGCACTAGATAAGCTGCTATCGCCAATTCAACCTATTCGAACGACCTTATCACTGCCATTGGCAGAAGCATTGGGTTACGTACTTGCTGAAGATATTCTATCCCCTATTTTCGTACCTCCTTTTGATAACTCAGCAATGGACGGCTATGCACTGCGCTTAGCAGACCTAGAGAACAGTAAAGTGCTGCCTTTGGCGGGCAAGTCCTTTGCAGGTCAACCTTTTGAAGGTGAATGGCCAGCAAACACCTGTATTCGCATTATGACTGGCGCAAAGATCCCGGAAGGTTGTGACGTCGTAATCATGCAAGAAAACACTGCTGAAACTGACGCTGGCATTGAGATTCAGCAAGACGACATCAAGCTGAACAATAACATTCGCCCTACCGGTGACGACATCAAGCAAGGCGATATCGTTCTTAGCCGTGGCGAACGCTTAACACCTCGTGACATTCCAATGATTGCTTCGCTCGGTGTGAGTCATGTAACTGTGGCACACAAACCTAAAGTCGCTTTCTTCTCTACTGGCGATGAGCTCAAGCCATTAGGTCAGCCTCTTGAAGATGGTCAGATCTACGACAGCAACCGCTACGGTATCAAACCACTGATTGAAGCGTTTGGTTGCGAAGCAATTGACCTAGGTATTATTCCTGATTGCCCTGCAACGCTTAAAGAAACCTTTGTAAAAGCGCAAGAACTGGCAGACGTAGTTGTCACTTCTGGTGGCGTAAGTGTCGGCGAAGCTGATTACACCAAAGACATTCTTGAAGAGCTTGGCGAAATCGGCTTTTGGAAACTAGCAATCAAACCAGGTAAACCATTCGCATTTGGTGAGCTAGACAACGCTTGGTTCTGTGGCCTACCGGGTAACCCAGTGTCTGCAATGATGACTATGTATGTGTTAGTTCAACCTATGCTGGCTAAACTTGCCGGTCACACTGCGTGGACAGCACCAGAATCGATTCCTGCGATCACTAAATCTGCATTCAAAAAAGGCCCAGGCCGTACTGATTATCAACGTGGTATTTACTCGATTGAAAACGGTAAGTTTGTAGTAGAAACAACAGGTAACCAAAGCTCTGGCGCTTTCCGCTCAATGAGCTTAGCAAACTGCTTTGTGGTACTAGAGCGCGAACGTGGCCGTGTTGAAGTCGGTGAAACGGTTCAGATTCAACTGTTTAACTCCACGCTTTACTAACGAGGCTTGCTGATGGAAATACTGTCTGACGCAGAGATGCTTCGCTATAACCGCCAGATCATTCTCAAGCAGTTTGATTTTGAGGGTCAAGAAGCGCTGAAACAGAGCTCGATTTTGGTGTTAGGTGCGGGTGGTTTAGGCTGTGCCTCTGCTCAATACCTTGCGACTGCGGGTATTGGTAAGCTAATGCTGATCGACGACGATGTTGTCGAGCTTTCAAACTTGCAACGACAAGTGCTTCACACCGATGCTGATATTGGTAAGAAGAAAGTCGTTTCAGCCGCTGAATCATTACAGGTGTTAAACCCACACCTTAGAGTTGAAACGGTCGACCACAGACTTGATGACGAGGCACTAGCAAAGCTCATTGAAGCGCATTCGTTAGTACTTGATGCCAGCGACAACGTTGAAACGCGCAATCAACTTAACCGTTTGTGTTACGCCTCAAAAACGCCACTTGTATCGGGCGCTGCGATTCGCATGGAAGGTCAGATTAGTGTCTTCACTTATCAAGATGCTGACGCACCCTGTTACCAGTGTTTAAGCGCTCTATTTGGCAACGCTGCTCTAAGCTGTGTTGAAGCCGGTGTGATGGCACCTGTTGTTGGCATGGTAGGCGCGGCTCAGGCTTTGGAAGCTATCAAGGTTATTGCCAAGTTTGGACAACCAAAGCAAGGCAAACTTTTGATTCTCGATGCCATGTCTCACAGCTGGCGTGAAATGAATTTAATAAAGATGCCTAATTGTTCGGTGTGTGGTAAGTAATAAAAAGAGCCAAAGCCCATTGAGTTGGCTTTGGCTCGTTACCCTAATACGTTGTTAATGATTAGAAGTATATTCAGAAGCGACGTAATCTAGCTCCTTTTGCTCTGCGAGCATCTCAACTACAATTTCAGGTAGTGATGGAACCCCATGAAGAAAACCTTGTTGGTTAAAGCCGCCTAGAGCTTCCAGAAATGCACAGGTGTCTTTATTTTCAACACCCTCATAGATAATACGTGCGTTTTTTACCGAAACGAGCTTCTTAACTTCATCGATTTTTTGCATGTAATCAATGTTATGGCAAAGTCCCCATGTAATGGTTTTATCTATTTTTATCTCACTAATAGGCAGTTTGACAATACGTTCAATATTCGATGCTTCCATCCCAAAGTCATCTATAGAGATCTCAAAACCATTCAACCTTAGCCGTAAAATATTTGCCAACAATTCTTTTTCAATATTGCCTGAAAGCCCCTTTTCAGTCAGCTCTACAACGATAGTATGCTCAATACCTTGCTTATAGATCTCGAGTAGATTATCGACAACAGATTCATCAATCAGTAAATTAGGATCGATATTAATTGAGAACCTCAACGATTTATCAAGTTCACTGAAGTGGAGATGATAATCCTGAATGAATTTATTTATCACGATATTGGTAAAAACCTTTTGCTTTCCTAGCTCTTCAATTACTGGCAAAAAATAGCTCGGTGGAAGTAAGGTCCCGTTTTCATCAGACCATCGTGACAACACTTCAAACCCCGAAATAACATTTATATCCGAAACAACTTGCGGCTGATAAACCAGATTGATGGGAAAATCGTCATCGATGATTGTTGCACGGTTACCAAAGCCAAGCTCGCTTTTGGTTATGGTTATGGTTATGGTTTCAACTTCAAGTGCTTTATCAACCAACTCACTTATTTGGTTAGCCCAAATAGGCTTTTCTAGTGAAGCGACAACATTTAACTCATAGAGCTTTCCAAGCATACTCACCGAGCTAACAATGGATTTATCCAAACCTGAAATAATGATTATTTTAGACTCAACATTTTGTTGCGACATCATACTCAAGAGTTCAAATCCATCGCCATTGGGCATCATGATGTCCATAATCACCAAATCAAATGATGCGTTTTGCATTTTGCTCATTGCATCGAACGCATTTTCTGCAAACTGTACAGATGTTTTTTTATTAGATAAAGAGACCGCATTTTTAATGACCTCTCTCGATAGTTCAACATCGTCAACAATCAATACTGTGTTATTCATTCTCTTCACCTTTATAGTTTGCAAGAATATCCATCCAAGTGCGTTGTGATTTCATTTTCTTTGAATCCAAGTTCATGACCTTCATTGATCTATCGTTACTTCTTACACTTCGATACTCGCAGCCCAATGAAAAAAACAGATCAAAAATCCTTTTGCTTTTCAGTAGTATATAAAGCTCTTTATCTGGATTTAAGCTTTGTAGATACTTGTACGCCTCTCTGCCCATTG
Organism: Vibrio sp. ZF57; assembly: GCF_001691235.1. Lineage (NCBI taxonomy): Bacteria > Pseudomonadati > Pseudomonadota > Gammaproteobacteria > Vibrionales > Vibrionaceae > Vibrio > Vibrio sp. ZF57. The sequence goes on from NZ_MAKD01000014.1 coordinate 93,204, forward strand.
TGTCTGTAAATGACGAATAATGAGTGCAGTTAAAAGTAACAACTAAATGTGCTCTATCTTCTTTAGATACTAAGACTTGCTCCAAAAAATCTGCTGCAAGATTATAGTTAGCACTTAATAAGTGTCCGATTAATTGCCCATTAACCGTGACGAGCGTTAACTCTCCAGAATATTGATTTATTATTTTTTCAATAATTACCTTTCTACTCAGACCTAAATCTTCTAAATTACTGAGCATAACGTTATCCTCATATTCAAAGATGACATCAATTAACTTGGTAATCTTCCCAAGAAGGAATGAATTATTTGAGTTAATCACCGTAACTTCTGTTTGGACGTGCATGTTCATATCAATATAACCGTTATTATTAAATTTATTCGTTAACCCTGTGAGAACTGTTTGTGAGTCGTTTGCCTCCCAAACATCAAATATGTTGACTCCAATAAGGTCCAGTAACTCGTTTTGACGTTTTAAGTGGGGAGTTGTTACTCCTCTTTCCCAACGGCTTAGTGTCACAACGTCCAGGTTGTTAAAGTTAGAGTTACTTCTTTGAATCGCATCAACAAAATTAGTTTGAGACAAACCATTATTAACACGAAACGTACGTATAATATTTCCAAACATAGCTTTATTTTCTTATTCGTTATTGTGATTTAGCTTATTTTTAATTAAATACGAACAAAAGCTAAGGGCAAGCTGTGATTGAATAATTTGAAAATGCCCAGCTACTCTCAACACTTATTGGATGATAGTTATTTTCATAACAGTTTGGGCATTATCTTGATGACAATGCCCATAACTCTCAGAAAAACAGATGAAAATAATACATGAAGATCCGAAGATGGCTTACCCTCAGGTTATAGGTAGGAGTATTTAACTAAGTTAGCAAGTACCACCTGATAAAGCGCAATGAAGCTTTAGCTTTAGATCGCTCGGGTTGAGCGGTTTGGTTAGATAACACGAAAAGTATTGGTCCATTCGAGCCTCTTCTTGAATGGTAGCTCGTGCCGTAACGGCAATTATAGGTAACGATGGCTTACGCTTTTCCAACTCAGAAGCAAGCTCAATGCCATCCATAACCGGCATTGAAATATCCGTCAGTACAACATCAAAGTCATGTTCAGAAGCGAGTGCTAAAGCCTCCAATCCATCATTCGCGGTCATGCATTCACAACCTAGCTCGTTTAAGTGGAACTCTAGAATTTCTCGGTTGAACTCAACATCATCAACGATCAAGGCTTTTTTACTTGTGCAGTCTAAGCGCTCTCTAACGTTATATACCTGTTCAGCAACACCGTTAGAACACTCAAGAACATTCATAATTTCTTGAGCTGGGAGTGAGATAACAAAAGTACTACCGGTGCCGAGCACACTCTCAACACGCAACGAACCCTTCATTAACTCTACGATGGTTTTAGTTATCGCCAAGCCCAAGCCAAAACCAAACTGTTGGTCTTCTTGATTAACCTGTTCAAAGCCGTTAAACACCGCATCCAATTTATCTTGGGGAATACCGACTCCAGTATCGCTTACGGAGATATTGAATGCTCTATCGTCGGTTGAAACTTCTATTGTCACCCCTCCCTTGTTTGTAAACTTCAATGCGTTCGAAACTATATTATTGATTGCTTGCTTAATACGAAGCTCATCAATCATCAATGTTGTCGAAGCATCGACATTGCATATAATATCAAGCGACAATTGTTTAGACTCGCTAAGCGGAAAAAACGTATTTTCAATTTCGCGCATCAAACTCATTACTGACAGGCATTTAGGGTTTAATGAATAGCTTGCTGCTTTTACTCTTTCAAAATCCAATAGGTCATTCACAATGCCTAAAATAGTATTGCTCGCACTCGAAATACCGTTCAGCTGATGGCGATATTCGTCAAAGTTTTTGCTATGGCTTAGCATATGTGTATAACCAATAATCGCGTTCAGTGGCGTGCGAACCTCATGGGACACATTTGAAAGCAGCACCGATTTCTGTTTATTGGCCTCACTCGCCTCTTGCGCTGCTATCTCGTACTGCTTCGTTCGCTCTTCAACTTCATATTCAAGCCCTTCAATCAAATTTTGAATCTGGATCCCAGCCTCAGAATAAGCCTTTGAAAGCTGTTCAATTTCGTCTCCATTACTATAAACAGTATGTCTGGATTTATTAAAATCACGCTGCTTTAGATATTTAGCTTGTGCGATCAATTTAGAAATAGGTATCAGCATCTTATTCACCGCGATTGAGTTAATAGCTAAAAACAGACCAAGCAAAAGGATATAAGCAAAGAACAGGCGTTTGATCAACGAGTTATCACCAGATAAAACCAGCTCTTTGGTGGTCGCATAACTGGAACGAATCACATGCTCTGGCGTGACTAAAATCAACCTCCAACCGGTTTGACGGTTCTGAACAAAAGTGACATTGAAAACACCTTTTTCGCCACTTACCACAAAACTACCCAAGTAATGTGACATGATATGGCTTCCGACACTCTTTTGAATTTGTTCATCAAAAACACTTTCAGACATCAATTGGTCGACATTCTGTTGTAGATTCGACGCGATAAGCTTGCCGCTGTCGTCTACTAAGAAATAACGGTATTGGAATTCATCGATCATATTTTCAAAAGTCAGTGAACGAGAAAAATACTCTAAATCTAAATCAAATTTGAGTAACGCGTTATCCCAGTGCTCTGGGCGGATATAAATGGCAAACTTAGTGACGTGCCCCACTTTAACTTCTTTCCCTATATAGAAATTCTTGTAGTGGATCATGCGACTAAAATCGACAGAAATAGAGCGGCTTACAATACCATTTTCGGTGATAGAGACTTCTTGGTTGCGTTCAGTGTCAATAAAAAGCACCTTTTTGATAAAAGGCTTACGCTCTGTGTTGATATAAGCCAGTTGTTTATTACGAAGTGCCTCGTTTTTCGATTCATTAACAAAATCATGAGCAAAATCAATCGCTACATGCTGCACTTCCTCAGTGATCAGCTCGACCTCTTTATCAAGGGTTACACTTTGAGCTTTCACAAAGGTAAGTAGAAGCTTTTTGTTATTTCCCGTAATGCTCTCCTTTATCTCTTCAAATTGGTTTTGTGAAGAAACGTGAACGATTTCGATAGCGGAGTACGTAAGCAACACCACAAATAGAACCAGTATTGTTGCGTTGGTGAAAATGATTTTATTTTTAAAAGACACGTTCATATCCTCCAACTTAAGCGTCAAAAAGTTGAATCATGGCGTTAGACACATCCATCAAAATCTTTTTTCCGGCACTTTCATTGATTACCGCGTCGTAGTGCTCCAATTTAAGACAAATTCTTGCAACCTCTGTAGCCCCGCAAGATAACGCAATGCCTTTCACTTTATGGGCGAGCGCTCGATTGGACTCACCTCCTTGAAGAATATCATCATTAACCTTGTGCAAACTTCTAATAGCAATCTGACGAAATCGAACGCCAATATCCGATTGAAAGTTACAACCCGTCGCCATTAAAAATACATTTGTGTCGATGCTATACATACCAATTTCTCCCGCCTTCGTGACCCCCCTTAATTTTGACCGTCTGTTACAAAACTGATATGGCAGATCGAGAATTTAAATAACCGGAATGCCCAATGGCATTGTCTGTTTTTTAACTTGGCTTATGCCATATTCACTGCTGGCTACATTTGGACAATAGATCACACTTTTTATGATTATCGAGTGAAAATAATGGCTCAACTTTTCAGACATACTTTTAGACGCTTGGAACAATTAGGTCGAGTGTCTATAAAACAAATATTTGGCGTAACGGCCTTCTATGTAGATCACGTTTTGCTCGTTCTACATAAAAGTGGGGAGCTGTACCTCAGAGGAACACCGGCACAAAAAGGCTACTTTATTAACAAGGGCTACCCCAAGGTGAATGCGAGCGTACTTGGAGTAAGTCAGAATGCGGATTATTACAAGTTGCCAGCAAACCCTTGGAGCAAGTATTCTTTGACTCTATGTGAAGCAGAAATCGCACTAGAGCAAATAAAGAGATCACGAAGCAGTTATATTTCTGCTCCCGAAAGGCTCAAAGACTTACCCAACATGCGATTCTCAACTGAGCAACTTCTTGAGAAAGCGGGTATAAACTCCATTGAGAAACTCAAAAACCTGGGCACGATTGGTGCTGTAGAGGCTATCCAACAGCATACCCACCATAAACCAACCATCGAGTTAGTTTGGTCGTTAGAGGGTGCAATCCAGGGTATACACCGTTCACAACTGCCGACGAACCTAAAAAATGCATTGCGCACCCAAGCTCAAAGTTATTGTTAGCCTATATTGTTTTAACGAAGCTTAGATTCTTGTTAAATCCAAATGCGGTCAATTTGATGCCGTGGCTATTCCTAGCTACGGCTCATTAGGCTAACCCGCTGTCCTTAAGTGATTTCACTCAAGTTTAACGTCTTTAAATTAGCCTCCCCTTTCATTTGATCTCCCACTCCGTTTTAATTTTCACTGCCAGCCTTTATTTTGGTTTCCTACTATTCCCTCTGCTACAAATTACCATTCAAGTTTTAATGCAACTGAATTTATAACTATTTATTTTACAACCTGCCCTATCGCTACCAAACTAGGCATATCAACACAACACTAATAAAAGGTGCCTAAATATGCGTTCATTAATCTTTATTTCAACAGCAGTATTAGCAACTCTTATCTCTTTTCAGTCGGCGGCCGCAAATGTCACTGTGCGTTGGACAGGGAAAGTACCGACTTCTGACTGCGCTTCAAACCCTATTAGCAATCAAGTCGCGTTCAACTCACAAAGCGAACGTTGTAAGGTTGAACTTAAACAAACTGAAATAACTAATACAAAAACAGCAAATAAAATGGTTTCGTTTGATGTGTAATATGAAAGGAAAACCCATTAAGTAGGCATAATAGCCAGATTAATATTCAACCTGACCTTGCATGTAATCGCAGCAAATAAATAATACGGGTATGATAATTAAACTGGCTGTTTGTTTATGCACTTAATCTTACATAAAGGGTCGCTAAGAATTTCGCTAGCCGACCACCCAACGATAAAACCCATCCAGCTCACACTCAGTGAATTTTTAGTTCTAAAAGAGTTACTCACTCATCAAGGGGAGCATTTAACCAAACACCATCTACTAAAAATGGGATGGCCCAATTCATTCGTCTGTGACAATGCATTGAATATGGTGATCATGTCTTTAAGAAAGAAGCTTCTTAGGCTCGGTGGATGGATAGAAATCAATACCATTTACAAGATAGGTTATAGTTTAAATAAAACTGACAAAATATGTGTTTTGCAGTGAATTTAAACACTCCCGTCGCTTTGTTTCCTAATTGGATCTCAGATAGAAACGGCCAGTATGGGTGATTATTA
>NZ_MAKD01000014.1:98607-105067 GCF_001691235.1 Vibrio sp. ZF57
CCTAACCCTGTGAGCTTATTCAACGCTTTAATCATGGCGTAGGTTTCACCAACCTGAGCATTATAGTTTCTTAAACTTAATCGCCCACCAAACAGTGTCTTTACACGGAACATAGCCGTCTCTGAAAGTGACCGTTTATGGTAACCGTACTTCTTTTTCCAATGTTTATTTGAGCCGTATAATTTCTGGCAAGCTACCGCCAGATTACGGGGGTGACCTCGTAACCAAAAAGCGGCTTTGTTGCGTAATTCAATGGAACTAAATCAAGAACCTACGATCTGATCAGCTACCACCACTCTCTCTCGTAGCCTTATGCCTAAACCTTGTTACAAAACAACCAACTGGAAGCAATACAACCAATCGCTCATTAACCGTGGTTCTCTGACCTTCTGGATCGATGAAGAAGCAATAAGTGGGTGGGCGCAAAGCAAACAGAATAAGCGCGGGAGGCCACGTCGGTTCAGTGATTTAGCGATTACGACAGCACTCATGGTGAAACGAGTTTTTTCTATGCCACTGAGAGCGCTGCAAGGATTTATCGACTCGATATTTAGGTTAGCCCATGTGCCGTTAAGTTGTCCGCATTACACCTGCATCAGTCGTAGAGCCAAGCAAGTTGAGGTCTCATTTAAGACTAAAGCGAGAGGAGCGATACAACACCTAGCCATTGATGCAACTGGCCTTAAGGTTTATGGCGAAGGTGAATGGAAAGTCAAAAAACACGGGACGGATGGCAAGCGGAGAGTCTGGCGAAAGCTGCATATTGCAGTTGATACAAGCACTCATGAGATCATTGCCGCCGAGCTAAGTTTATCAACGGTTACAGATGGTGAAGTACTCCCGAACCTACTGAAACAAACACGTCGAAGCATCCTTGAGGTGTCTGGTGATGGCGCTTACGACACGAGAGCGTGTCGCGCTGCTATTAAGATGAAGCGAGCCGTTGCGCTTATTCCCCCAAGAGAAGGGGCAGCCTTCTGGGAGCGTGGTCATCCTCGAAACCTCGCCGTGGGTTGCCAGAAATTATACGGCTCAAATAAGTATTGGAAAGAGCGGTATGGATACCACAAACGTTCATTGTCAGAAACAGCGATGTATCGAGTTAAACAGTTGCTAGGAGGACGATTGAGCTTAAGAAATTACAATGCCCAGGTGGGTGAAACTTACGCGATGATAAAAGCGTTGAACAAGCTTACTGGGTTAGGTATGCCTGAAACTTGTCGTATTGATTAAGAAATACGCGAAACGGGGTTGTTCTATCTTTAAATTTAATTACGCAACAAAGCCCCAAAAAGCAGCACCTTCTCTCGGTGGAATAAGTGGAACAGCTTGTTTAATACGTATTGCTTCGTAGCATTGTCTTGTATCGTAAGCTCCATCACCAGATATCTCATTGATTCTACGACGAGTTTGATTCAGTAAATTAGGAAGAGCTTCACCGTCAGTGACATTCGATAAACTTAACTCAGCCGCAATGATTTCATGAGTGCCAGTGTCTACGGCTAAATGGAGCTTACGCCAAACTCGACGCTTCCCGTCAGTACCATGTTTTTTTACTTTCCATTCACCTTCACCGTAGACCTTTAGCCCTGTTGCATCAATGGCTAAATGCTGTATTGCGCCTCGGGTCTTTGTCTTGAATGACACATTAACCGTTTTGGCTCGTTTACTGATGCATGAATAATGAGGACATGACAACGGGAGTTGAGCGAGTTTGAAAACAGAATCGATGAATCCTTGTAACGCTCTCAACGGCATCGCGAATACTCGTTTAACCATGAGGGCGGTCGTAATGGCTAAGTCACTAAACAATCGAGGTCGACCTCGTTTACCTTGCTTGAGTTGCTTCCACTGTTGAATCGCTTCCTCATCAATCCAGAATGTCAGTGAACCACGATTGATTAGGGCTTGGTTATATTGTTTCCAGTTAGTTGTTCTGTAGCGAGGCTTTGGCATTGCTCTAAGTATGTGAGTGAACTTAGATGATCTGATCGTAGCTTTAAGCATTAGTTCCCTGATTTAGGAAACAAAGCCTTAGGGAAGACTAGAATTAGTCCATACCTTTATTATACCATTTCACAAACCCTAAATGTTAATTATTATCATTCATTGGTGTATTGAAATGATTCTACTCACTTAAGTAGAGGCGTATCTATACTTATCCCTACCCGATAGCATTACTATATGTAAGTCAAAAGTCACAATTATGGCTGAAGGATAGCTTTGATTCTAACTTGAAAAGGGGCAAAAATGAGTTATGTCACTACTCATTTTTGCCTTTTTCATTAGCATTAAAACTCAATCTATCGACCGTATTGCCCAACAATGAATTTCTCAAACTCATCACACATCTGATGATTTGATTTGTCATTATTCGCCAACTCGGTAGCCCCATCAACGATCGATATCTTCGCATTCAAATCAGAGACTGGTGCACGTTCTCTTGTCGACAGTTGTTTGATTTTTTGCTCCTCAATCGCCCAAGCTTCCTCTGGCGATAAGTTACACTCGTCAGCAAGGTATTTGGCATTGAAACCTTCTCCAGTCAGGCTCTCTATCGTTCCATTGTGATTAACGCTATTGCCTTTATACCAATAGTGCTTAGCTAACAAAGGGCCGATCTCTGGGTTATCCGTTAAGTAGCCAAACTTATCAGTGAAATACGCACGAGTTTGATACACCGCCATATGAGCCAGCAGGTAGCCTTGATACGCGCAAGATGCTTCATCCGACAATAGATGCGGGATCGCCATTAATGGGCGAGGGCTACAAGCTAATCCAAGAATCGTTTTCTCACTGCTACGAGCCAGAGCAGTGATCTTTTCAGGTGTCAGATCTTCATCCGCCAATTCGTAAAGTGCTCGCTCGAAATACGGAACCACTAAAATGCTGCGCTCTTGATAAGCTCTGAAGGGCTGTTTGTTATCGATGATTGCTTTGATTAACTCGTCAGGTACTGCTTGGCCATCTGCATTAAGCGCGTATTGTTTGAGCCAATCGGCATCATTCAACAGGCTATCACAGAACATAGACTGAGTTTCCGCGTAAGCCATCGAGGTCGGTGCAAACTCTTGAGAGAAGCACGGCGCGTTCATTTTCACGTTGGCAAAGTGAGCAGCGTGACCACCTTCGTGGAACAAGGTGTTAATCCCATCATAACCACTGCCTACCTGATCGGGCTTAGCATTACTCGTGAAGTTGACTTGAGCTGGCACCCAAGTGTCTTGGTCATAGAAAGAAGGAATAGGCCCGTGACAGAAACCATTAGGGTATTTACCTTTGCGATCAAGCAGATCCAATTTTAATGTCGCTTGAGAGTATTCGATATTCAGGCGGCCAAAAGATTCAATCCAGCGTCGAAGTGACTTTGAGAATGGAACATAAGGATCAAGATCATTCATAACGTCACCTGCAAAAGAGTAGGTAAAGTTATGGGCTTGAAGTGCATTCTCGCCTTTCTGTTCTGCCAAATTGGCTAGGCTTTGCTGATGGCTATCGCGTGTACGTGCTTCGAAGTCATCCAGAATCGTAAACAGTTGTTCTGTCGTCATCTGTTCGGTTTTCAGCACTGAGTAATCAAAGAAGGTTTTAAACCCCAGTGATTGAGCAAATTGGTTACGTTTTTTGATCAGCTCAATAAAGCCGTTAGCCAGCAGCCATTGCTCTAAATCTAATAATGCTTGATGTGCAGAAAGCCTAACTTGTTCATTACCATTACTTCTAACGGTTGAACCTAAAACGGGCAGCGATCCTTCTGTTTCATCACCTGTTTCATTTACGTAAGTCATTACATGATTCTGTTTTTTCTCAAACAGTTCAGCCTCAAACTTTATGAGATCGGATTTAAGCTTCTGTGACTGCTCAGACTCAATAGCGTGAGATCTAAAGGTCGCCAACCAACCATTCAAGCCTGTCAGCGTACTCTCTTTTTCGAGAGGATCTTGAATTTCATCAATAGCAGCGAGTTGCGTTTCGATAGCAGTAATCTGTTCGGCAGAGCTTAGAAATTCCGTCCACTGAGTCTGTGCGAGTGTCGAACCATCGTGGTCGTCACTGATACCCATATATGTATCCCAAAAGAAGTCTTCTTTCGCTTTATGAGTCGCAAGATACTTTTGATTCAATTGGTTGAGATAGTTCGTTGCAGTCATGACATTCCTTGAAATTTAACCAGTAATTTCAACATTATGACACATTCATTGAATGTATTTTGTGACGATAGATATAACTGAATGCAAGTCACAGCCTATCGGTTTACTTTACAGCGTATTAGTGATAATTAATTAACTGTTAATGATTTATAATTAATTAACTGTTAATGATTTGTTGTTTGCTAGTATTAATTAGAAATAGTTCGCTGATTTATCCAGCCTTTTATTGAGTAAATGGATGTACTCAAGGTCAGCGTTTTTGTAAGGAAGAGGTTTAGGATGGATCCTATTTTATATATCGAAGTTGGTGGTGTTGTTTGGCAAGTATTCCCTGATGGTACTTGGCTTCAATTACCTGCTACGCAGCCAAAAGTTGAAGGCGTGCAAGTCGTCAGCATTGAACCTCAGAACTTACAAGAGGCTCAGCCCTTAACTGCACCACAAATCGCCGCAGTTGAACAACAGTTGGAAAAGGTGGTCACCGAACTCGTCAACAACATTGAAAGCGCACCTCAACAGCCTAACTCAGTAAATGACCAACCTAGTTCCAGCGCCTCATTTATTGTTTATGTTCGTTCCACCTTAGATGAAACGCTCGCTGAGGCGGGTTTTGATACGCGTCCTGCAGAATATGCCGACGAAGATACAACCTCGAATGAGGGTAACCTTGATATTCTGTTACCTAGTGCACTATTAACCGTTGATATTTTGGATGGTGGAGACGGTTACGAAAATCAGTTTGAAGTACCAAGTGTCACGATTACGGGCACGGCAGTGGATGTTCGAGACGGGCGTACCGTTGTTCTGACCATCACTGATGTTAACGGAAACACAGTAACCACCACAGCCATCACAAGCGATGAAACGTATGTCGTCAATGGCGTCGACCTCTCTTCATTGGAGGAGGGGGATCTTCAAGTCGATGCTGTCATTGCTGATGATTTTGGCAATAGCATTGCAGCTAACGATTCCACAATCAAAGACACATTAGCCAACATTGAGGTTGACTTCGATGGCTTTGGTGATGAGTTTTATAACAAGTTTGAAGTAGAGAATGGCGCATTAGTTGGTACTGTAGTCAATGTTGAAGATGGACAGACTATTTCAATAACGATTACAGACAGTAACGGCTTATCTGTGAGTTACTCAACGGTAGTCTCAGGAAATAGCTGGACGCTCGAAAACCAAGATTATTCCAATTTCGCCGAAGGTGAACTCACTGTTGTTGCAAGCACCATAGATATTGCCGGAAACCCTACCACAGCAACGGATACCATAGAAAAAGATACGATTGACCGGATTCTCGTTCGATTTGATGGATTTGGTGATAACTATTATAACGAAAATGAAGTTGGCAAAGGTGCTCTGATTGGAGCGATCTTCAATGTCGAAGACGGCCAAGCTATTGATATTAAGATTACAGATAGCAATGGTTTATCTGTTGACTATACCACAGTTGTTTCTGGTAATTTTTGGAGCCTGAAAGACCAAGATTATTCTGGCTTTGCCGAAGGTGAGTTGACGGTTGTTGCTAGCACGACTGATGTTGCAGGCAATACTATTTCTTCTACCGATACAATTATCAAAGACACGTTAGTGAACATTGGTGTTGATTTTTCTGCCTCTGATGATGAGTTTTATAACCAAGCTGAAGTCTCTAATGGAGCCTTGGTTGGTACTGTGGCAAATGTGGAAGATGGTCAAACTATATCCATTACGATCACCGATGTTAGTGGCAAATCGGTTGATTATTCCACGGTTGTGTCTGGAGGTACTTGGACTCTGACTGGCCAAGACTATTCAGGTTTTGCTGAAGGTGAGCTAACGGTTGAAGCAAGCGTTACGGACGTTGCGGGCAATACAGCAACATCTAGCGATACCATCGTCAAAGATACACTAGTTAGTATTGGCGTCGATTTCTCTGCATCGGATGATGAGTATTACAACTCAGCAGAAGTGAGCAATGGCGCATTGGTTGGAACGGTACTAAATGTTGAAGATGGGCAAACCATTTTCATTACTATTACGGATAGTGCTGGCACCTCGGTTGATTATTCCACGGTTGTGTCTGGTGGTACTTGGACTCTCACTGGTCAAGATTATTCAGCCTTTGCGGAAGGTACGCTAACGGTAGAAGCAAGCGTTACGGACGTTGCAGGCAATACCGCCACTTCTAGCGATACCATCGTCAAAGATACGTTGGCGGACATCAGTGTGGATTTTGATGGTTTTGGTGATGAGTATTACAACTCTGGCGAGGTCAGTAATGGCGCATTAGTTGGTACGGTGACCAATGTTGAAGATGGTCA
>NZ_MAKD01000014.1:105077-116002 GCF_001691235.1 Vibrio sp. ZF57
GTTGCTGACTAAGCTTGAGTTTTGTTTCAATATCCATATTAATCCTTACTGAGTTTAGAAAATAAACCGCTACCCTCTATAAAAAGAAAAAACGGCCCTGCGGGCCGCAAACTCTGAACGTTGAACCCTAAGAACCTGATACGCACGAAACGTAGAACGCAGTGGATGGGTTGCTGCTGCTGACGACGCCAGAGCGGAGGTTCTTGCGGTAGTAGTTGGAACCACTAGCCGTCGACGACCAGTAGTAGCTGCCGGTCGCCCAACCCTTCGCGGTGTACATGTGATCAAAGTTATCAAAAAGACTCGTCAACTCATCTAGATTTGCTAAAGCCCAATCATCTCTCCCGTTAAGCTCAAGTGTATTATAATGTTCACAAAGGCTATGTGCTTCAGTAACACTAAACATTGCAAACGATCCTGAAGGACCATCATCAGGGATAATTTCAACATGACTACCGTTGTAATTACTATAGCCAACAGCGTTTAAAAAGCTCTCACTTGGAGTACCGGTAAACAACTTTCCATCGCTTTCCGCAATTTTAACACAGGCACCCGCGGCGTTTTGTTGATCATCATCCCCAACTTGGCCACCACACAATAAGGCATGAAAGGTAACTTGGCTAATCGCATTAGTCTGTGTATTGGTTGTTGTGGTGTAAGATGACGCCACATCAAAGGTCATGGTCGTTGTTGGGGTTTGATAGTTTGTATCCCACTTTACCCGCACTTTTTGCTCACCTGATTCATCGGTTTGAGTCGTTTCCGCTTCAAGGATAGGAGTAACCATTTCTGCGGTGTCTGGGTGCTGTTCTGTACTTACCACTGAAATGACTGAGTAACCTTCTACTGGGTTGCTATTTTGATCGGTCAAGGTCGCAGTAACCTGGCCACCTTCCACTGACGTATAAGGTACCGTGTCAATCGTTGCTTCTGATGACACTGCAGCCGTCTTTTCATCACCAATAAACTTAACTTCATAGTCTTGAGTAATGCCACCCACATCAAGGGTTAATGTGACGGTTTCCGCTTTTAAACTGGTTAAGCGAAACTCGGCAATACCATAGCTGTCTGTGGTAACGTTATCGCTGTCCAATGTCACATTTGGGCTAGAGACAGAAGCCGTCACAAGGGTATCTGGTCTTACTTCTTGACCGAGTTTTAACTCAACAAATACAGAACCAACATCAACTCCATCCGCGACAACTTCCGTGCTTGAGGTAGGCAATACAGTAATTAAACCTTGCTTAACACATGTCACATAATAAGCCGATGTTGGATCGACATCGCCTGTAAGGGTGCTGCCATCTTTAAGATCCACCCACTTAACCAGATCTGCTCCGTCATCATAAGCGAGGTATTGCGCTTTAACAGGCCAGTTATGTAACGCCTGAACATCGGTATCAGTGGCCATCAGCTTAAGTTGATCAAACGTCGGCACTGAACCACCGATGGTGTCGCAGTATGCTACGGCCGACGGATAACGAAAACCAGCCATATCAATCGCTGGGCTGTAGCCATCATCGTTCAGTTTTATATCATAAGGCGAGCCTTGCCCGGCTGCATCAAGTGCGGTGGGTGGTCCAATATAGAGATCCAACAAATGAGAAATGTCGTCCCATTTTGATGACTGATTAGGATCGGTCACTTCAACACGAATCAAACCCATGTCATACACTCCATTATGATCACTAACCGCAAAACTAATATAGTGGTAACCTGGTTGTGACGCTTGAAAGACGATCGTTTTATTCTGAGTGTCCAGTGGATCTTTAGGTACCGCTTTTGCGTTAAACGATTCAACATACACCAATTGATAATCATCACTATCGTCCGAGGAAACAAAGCCGCTGATGTCGATTTCTTCATCGGTCAATACGTTGACAACAACTGGATATACAATATTATCGTCAATCGTAAAACCTTGGTTAGCTTCGTAGCCCACCGCAACATCTAAAACCCCCATCAGCACAAGGCCATTAACCGAGTCTTCTAACGTATAAAGAACACGGTCAATGCCGGTAAAACCTGACGGCGGGGTATAATCCATAGTCTGGTCATCTGTACTATTTATTTGAACTGAGCTCGAGCGACCGTACGGTAGTGTAAGCTCCGTTAATACAAACTCGTCACCTAACGTAAAGCCGACTTTCTCCAATTCGTCCTTCAGTAAAACACTCACATCTTCATTAATCAGTGTTGTTGCACTTACTGGAACCAGTTCGGTTGAGCTAGGATTACTACTTACCGCAATGCGCGTAACCGCAGAACTCGAACCTTCTGAGCTACTACTATCACTCATTGGCGCTTCAGCCATACGGCTCATTGGCGACAATGTTTTAGGAGTCACATGATATCGATAGTCACACACCTTGGTATCAAAGGCCTGAATTACAAACCCTGTTTCCGTCATACTTTCTACTTGGCAGCTATCATCATTAGACAAGACCTCGACTTCACTCAGCGCAAAGCCACCACCCGTTGATGAAAATACCTTTGACGACAGGTCAACCTCGAACGATTCAGCATAGCCAGTCGAGTAGGTAGCATTTTGAGCGGAAAGCGTCGCGCTTTGAGTATTAGGGGAAACACTTGCTGAGCTTCCTTCACTGCCCTCTCCACCACACCCAAAAAGGGTAAGCGTAGTAGCGACGACAAAACCCAGGGGAATGCTTCCTCCTGGCTTATTGCTTAAAAGGTTCATATTACTTCTCTTTACTTTTTATTGATTTCAAAATTGATTTTATGATTTGTATTTAATGTTGTATTGGGCATTTACACTTTGCTGATAACAGTGATGCCATGTAGGCTAAAATTAGCACTGAACATGGGTAATGAATGCTGATCGTCCTTGATTAGCATTAATCATTGAAGGCCTATAATTATGTCTATTTTCAGCGTTCCTATTACTGAATAGGCAGTTGCATCTCTTTAGAGTATTTTTTATCGTAAGATGTTACGGTTACATTAAGTTGTTCACTTTGCGTATATTCCGCAAGAGAAAACGTTTTATCCCGACCAGATACAACAGTGAACTTTTGTTTGCATTGCGTATTTTTTTCTGTTGTACATGAGTTAACATAAACATCAATTAGCGTATTACTATTATTATCGATGCGTAAATTCTCGCCCTGATTGTAAATCTTATAATCAAAACTTGGCTTTGTCGTAGGCAGAATATAAACCGGTGAAAAACCATAGTTTATCTCGACACCGTGAATTTTCTCTCCCTCTTCTTTATAACGACTAGGAGTAAATGGCAGCATAAACATCAAATCTTTGCTGTTATCGCAAGACGTGTTGTGACATAAGCTACGAACACCCACGTCTTTCTCTTCACCAGGTCTTAAAACTAATCTTGGGTGCGTAAGAGATATTTTCCAATCATCTAGATTGTTTCTTGTATAACTATTACGAACGATTTTGTCGCCATCAATAAACTGAATTTCTTGTACTTTTCCATTAACAAAAATCGGGTGAGACTCATCATTAATAAGTGTCACGACACCATTGCCCTTTTTATCCGCGACGACAATCATCTTGTCGACATTAAAAGCATTGGCAGCAGTAGAAGTCATTGCTGAACAAATTGCGAATACTGTTAATAGATTATATTTAATTTTCATATTTCTCTCTACTAAAAATAATAAATTTTAGGATACTACTCGTCTATTTTGCTCAGCGCGTATATAACACCAAGCGCGAAAAGAATGAGTACATACATGTTTAAAATATTTGGTCCGATCATTACTCCGCTCTCTTATATTTGACCCTCATGCATATAATTGAGGTATTAGTTTTCATATTTACGAGCCCAAACGATAAAGGTGAGTAGCTCGATTGGTGAACAGTATCGCGCGTTCAGGTTTGAAGGTATTGGGCACTCTTGAATTTCAAAAACGCAAGATGCGAGATAGCTAAACAAGTGTAGATATCATTTACATTGGCGAGATACTCTCTGCTACAAACAAAGAAACACTGCCAAAAAATTGGCAGTGTTTCTGTTTCAAGGAAGGCAATTTAATCTAAACAGCTAACTTTCGGGTAAAGTATTTTCTCTTCAGGGTAAATCAAATTCAAATCACGATTATTAAGATTTGGATTTGCTTCGACTAATTCATCAAGTGAGCTATCAAATGCTCTTGCAATTCGGAGCAAATAGTCGCCAGGAACCACTCGGTATTCAACTAAACGCTGCTGACACGATGGCGCCTTCTTAATTGGGACAATAGACGCCAATTGGGTTTTCGGCCTTGATACTTGGGTCGACTCTTCAACAAGCTGGTCAACATTGGGCCTTGGGTTAATATCTGAAAGGCCTTCTGCGGCTTCATTGCTTGAAAAACGATAAACCAACAGTGCATTAAATGCGTATAGATCGTCTTGTTGACGAGCTAAATCAAAGACGCCTTGGTAACCAAGGTCGGCGCTCCAATTTTTACTCAATTGGTATTTAAGACCAAGCGATGCCGTAAAATTGGTGTCGTCACTAGAAAGCGCGCCCCCGACTCCTGCATACAAGGAGGCAAATTCACTGACGGGTAGCAATAAGTCGGTTTCAACCATTACCGCACGTAAACTATCTATTTCCGAATCAGAAAAAGCAGAATAATCAGCATAGCCAAGTTCAAATAGTACGTTTTCACTAATGTTATATCCAACCGCCGCCTTATAACCAAGTGCTTCAGTCTGTCCCATGTTGTCATCAAATGCAGAAAACGTCATGCCACCACTCATCTGGATAGGCAGCTCCTCTGCTGATACACTTATGGATAAGAACACAGCGATAATCGATGACATTAAGTTCATTTTTTTCATCTTAAATACCAGGCTCCAACATGATCGTTACTTCATCAAAATAATCTCCGGAAACAGCAGAACTGCCCTCAATATCGTAATCAAAGTCTAAAGTAAAGTTAATACTTGTTTGCACTCCAGCTCCTTCTGAAATAGCCGTTGTTTGATACATTAATTGTCCTTCATCAACTAAGTTACCAGAGCTGCACTGATCGCAATGAATGCTGTAAGGAATAACCACACCAGGGTTACTTGAATTAACCAATTCGTATGACTGTAAGGGCATTGTTAAAACAATTCCGTCATTAAAATAGCCGTTCGCTGTAATATCAAATGACGTTGTCGATGTTATTCTTTTGCCAATTGTGTCGTAGACTGGCGTCATGACACCATCTCCACTTACAAAAACACTGTCGAGTTGAACAGGCTGATAATCAAATGAAAACAACATCACTTCATTGATGTTGCGATAAGTCATAATGCCGTCATTTTCATAGTAGTAACGAATATTTACCGGCACTGAAGCTGAATATTGCCCCTCTGGTAGCCCACTTAATGCCGACACTATTTCACTTTCGTTAATATCGAAAATAGGTCTCAGGAAAATAAATGGGCTCGATTTTTGTTTATTAATTAATCGAACAGACGAAACACAGTTTGGACCTTCAACAGTCACAATCGGTAGTGACACTTCATCAAATGAGCACCCACCACCTACCGTATTCGCTGACTGGGCAAATTCAATTCCAGTAGTATTGTATTGAACGCCCGATATATCGATCGATATTGACGGTGAAGTATTCCCATTTCCCCCAATTAAAGTCATCTCTGTTGGAGGTGTACCCGAAAATGTCGCGGCCGCCCAAGCTTCTGAAGCCTGCAACATAGGAGGAGTTTCCCACGTACTTGGCAGCATTTTGCCATTGTAACGTGTCACATTGTCCCAACGAACACCACCAGCCTTCACTTCCGCGCGAACTTCAAACGCAGCTTGAGCCATGCTTGTCGTCATTAATGCAATAAACGCTACAATATATAGGATAGGTCTAGGCATTATATTTTACCTCTCGTCACCATTTCTTTCTTTGAATAGCTTCTGTCGTGAGATGTCACGGTAATGGTCAACTCGTTATTTCGCATAGTTTCGGTTAAAGGGAACGTCTTATTCCTTCCCGATACAACCGTAAATTTTTGTTTGCATTGGGCTTTGTTTTCAGCAACACATGCATCTACAAAAAAATTGAGCATGGTATTACTTTTATTTTCGACTCTAAGGCTATCACCGTTGTTGGTTAATTCGTAAGAATAATTCGGTTGTGTTGTAGGAATAATATAAACAGGTGCGAATCCGTAATTAATTTCCACACCACTCACTACTTCATCAGGTCTGTATTTACTTGGAGAAAAAGACAGCATAAACATCAAATCTTTTGAATTATCGCATGCAGCGTTGTGGCATAAACTACGTATGCCAATGTCTTTCTCTTCACCAGGGTTCAAAACTACCTTCTGGTGCGTTAATGACACCTTCCAATCGTTTAAGTTGTCTCTTGTATATTGTTTTTTTTCTACCTGTTCTCCATCAATAATATTTATTTCATCCACCTTTGCTTGGATAAAAATTGGGTGAGACTCGTCGTTGGTTAACGTAACGATACCGTTCCCTTTATCATCAGAGACAATAACCATTTTATCTACCGTAAAAGCTTGTACACTTATAGATAACAATATAGCGGTGAGTGATACTAAATTTAGTAGAACTTTATTGGATTTCATTTCCCACTCCTTAATTAACTTGTGCGACTGGGTATGTAATGGCGTTGGTGCGATAAAGTCGCTTTGCCAACAGTTTTAACTGATCGATATCTCTTTTATGAAGCGCTATTGTTTCCGCCATGTTTATAGATTCATGCGCTATATAAATTGCCTTAAACGAACCCACTTCTTTCTGAATAATTCGATAACCGTGCGACTCGAGCTTTTTAAGTGCTTTAGTCAGATCAGCCGAGCTTTCGTATGCACCTAAATACATCGCTTGTAGCCGTTCGTCTGCATCAATCAAGTCTATCTGCTTGTCTTGAGCTATTGGCAAACAATAGTTTTGACCAAAGTTCATCTGATTTGTTGAAGTAAACTCATAAGGCAATAAGCACTGGCTTTCTTTCGCTGACAATTCAAAGTTCATGCCTTCCAATACGGTTACTCGATAAACACCGTCGGCCATTTCATTGACTTCAATACAACCTTCTCCATGACACTTCACTTCTGTAATCGGCTGTTCTGATATGTCATTAAAGGCGCTAACAAACGAAACGACGCGACTAACTCTTGGCTCAATAGAAGCAACCGTACCTGGGTGTGTAAACACGGTTACGTTACTATCACCAGAGTTGTAAAGATCAACGCTCTCTGAATCAAATTTCGCACGATATTGACTATAGTCTTCCAAAGGCACAACGGTTTCATCGTTATATACGATGAACTTACTGTTGTTTCGCCCTTCTTTTTTAAGAGAGAAGTAACCTTTTTCATCAAACGTCTGCTCTGTATTCTGCGACTGATGAATATCGACAAGCGTATAAGACGTTGCCGCTTTATCGGTAATATAAACGCCGTCTGTCGTCACGATTTGAGTGCTAGACAAGCCAGCATTGATACCACTCGTGCCATTGGTGGACGTATGGGCGGAGGCATTCATTCGAGCGTATTTAGTCGTGCCACTGGTCGCCAATAACGCATCTTGATACATATCATCCTGTTGTCGATCGTAGGTGTTACTCACCTCAAGCGACGTATTAAAGGAGTCTGAGTCAATTAACTGATTTCGTCTTACTGTTGTTTTAAATTGATTAATGTCATCACTATCACTCGTCAGGCCCACGATAGTTTCTACTGTGTCTGACAACGGGACACTCCATAACAAATTAACTGATATGTCGTCCGTCGCCTCAGAGTAATCGACGTTAATATTAACTCGAGAATCTAAAACTGTGGGCGTGCTGTAACCAACGGAAATAAACTGCTGTTCCTGTTCATCCGAGTTACCTAAATTGTCTAACTGCTTGTCGTTATTAAGCGAGTAAACCGCATACATAGATTGTCCACCGCGGAAGCTGTACGAAGAATTCAACGATAGACGTGAATAATCGGCATATCCGTACATATAAGAAGCAACTGGATCACCAAGTTCATTATCGAGAGACTCATAAGATAGACTTAAATAAGGGATACCGATATTAGCATTAAAGTGAGATGCGTCTTCGAATTGGCTGTACACAGCTTCAGTACTCAAATCCCAATCAATCAGATTGTATGCACCACCAACGGTGTACATAGTGCCACTGTCCGTGACCAAGCCGCCCAAGCCTACTTGCAACGAACGGGTGAGTTGGTAGTTAGCTAATGCCTTGCCATAAACATCGTCTTCAATATTTTTAATGCCATGTTCCGTGTAGTCGTAATGGCTTCCTGAAAACATACCCGCAGTGGCAACGAAATCCACTTCCCCCTGAGTCAGAGAGTCACCTTTGGTGTTATATACTTGATAAGTCTGGGTATTAACAACTTGCCCACCACTTGTCACCTCAAGTACAGCTTCATAGCGACCAGATGGTAACTTGCTGTAAGGAATTGAGTTCTGCCCTTCTGGTACGTTATCTTGAAAAATCAATCGACCATCACGAAGAACTTGTACACCGCCACTTGTTGGCGCATAAAAGCTCAATACTTTGTCGTTATTATGTCCGCCTACGAGCAACTTTTTAGAGGTACCTACCGTGAGCGAGTTTTGAGCAACTCGAGCGGTGTTATTCAGGAAGTCAGTTGAGTTAACCTCTGGCTCAAATTCAAAATGACCCGCTTTTATTGAGTAAGAATCGATATCTAAATGATATGCCGCTTCATACAATTCAGAACCGTTATCACTGTTGTTGGCATTGAAATCAGTTTTGAGGTATCCGTAAGGTAGCCCCAGTGTCGTTTCATTATTTAAAGAAACGATTGAGTCTTGATCTTGATATTCACTCACGTACAGATCAAATGAATTGATTAACCCATTGTGTTGACTCAGAGACGAGTGGTATACCAGTTCTTTATCGAGATTCGAGTATGACAACACCTGTGGAGATACAAAAAGATAGACTTCTTGATCGTTATAGTTATGAACGATCTCAAACGTTTCTGGGTACAACTCACACTCATCGAGCTTACCTAAACACTCAGACTGATCTTGTATGCCAACCATTAATTGATCTATGATCTTCTGCTGGTACTCAGCCGACACTGTATTATCATTTAAATAGTCAGATACCTGTGCGATCGCTTTTTTATTATTCGAGTCTAATTTTAACGTGTTAAACGACGTTAAAAATGGGATCGGTGAAGTAAGGGAACCATCTAAGTTACGTATACGGACTGTTGACTCTTTCAATTCAAACAGTTCTTCAAAACCTTCAAGAACATTTTGACTATAACTTGAATACGAATACACAGGCAATAACACTAAAATTGCCATTGTTATGAGTTTGAACCTGAACATTATATATCTACCTCTATATTGAACTCTATCTCACCATTACACCTCTCCGCTTGGCCCGCTGTGATGATATCTTTAAATGACTGAAAACTTAATATAATGTCATGCTCACTATACTTATTGTCGCCATCATTTAAATTGAAATTTGAAAAAGAGACGGATTCACCCTCTGACAAACTTATCCCGTCAATCGTTAATGTAACGAAATCATCCTGAACATTGCTCACTCCAGAGTAGTCCGTACAAATTGACGTATTTTTTGTTAACGTTGAAATATAAGGAATATCCGAAGACTCAAAAGGTATATCTGTTTCAATTCTTAATGTGGTATTAACATCATCAAATTTTGTTTTGTCTTGATTTGACGTCAACTCCAGAACTGCCGGAATAAATTCAACAGAATTAATTGAATTTGTATAAAGTTTGCCTACATCGAGGCTCGTAGTAATGTAAAGCACTTTGAAATCGGCGTTGGCATTCATACTCATGAAAGCCAATAGTATTAAAACTTTTTTCATATTGACTACCATCGTAGAGAAATAAGGCTCGTAATTACTACGAGCCTTTGAATCGGGAATTTTCTACAAATTAAACAAGGTCAGCCATAACCGTTACTGATGCTTGAACAGTAGTTCCACCTACTTCAGATTCAGGTAATACAGCAGTCTGCTTAACTTTAGTTGAAATAGTTTCTTCACCAGAAACAACATCACCAACGGCTACTGGTGCACCATTTACATTAATCTCAACAGCTTGAGATGGGTTTGCCACACCGTCAAAAGCTACTGATGCATCAACTAGAGTCCAGTTAGCTGAAGCTAATGCACCAACAACAGGAGTAACAGCATCACCATCATTTAAGTGAGACTCAAGTACGATAGTATCTGATTCAAACACACCGTCTGTGCTTGGAGTGATAGTACCGTTAAGCGCTGTTGTATCACCTCCTAGGCCAGTGATGATAAGTGCATCTGATGCGTTAGTTACTGGAACAGTGCCACTCCATACAACAGTAGCATTTGAAGATGCGTTAGCACCTGCACTTACTGCCATACCCATAAGAAGAACTGATGCTAGTGCGCTTTTTTTGAAGTTAAACATTTTACTTTCCTTTAAAGATTAAATATTTCATAAATTAGTAATCCCGCTCCTGCGTTTAAATTTGTTAACGCTCATCGGTGACAGGACGAAATAAATTATGCGGAACACTGGAAAAGAAATATTGGGCATTTGAAAATTCCATTTGCCGAAAATGCCGATTCGATAAAACCATCAACAGTAAAGCTAGTAATACCTACCTTCGTTTTATCTACATCTATAATAAAAACCTGCCCGATAAGCTATAGTTTAAATTCTAATAAAAGAAGATTGAATTACATAAGCAATCGAACAATACTTACCATAATAGAGATTATCGAGGACAAAGAATGCCACTCACGTTTGCACACTTCTTAGAACAAGCCAGAAAGGAGCGAGGTTTAACACAGCAGGAGATGCTTGAGTTACTGCTTGAGGCCGACCCGACATTGTCTAAGCTCGACCTCAGGGCAAGATTACGAAGCCCCTTGCCCTGCAAGGACTTGCGAAAGGTAAGCGT
>NZ_MAKD01000015.1:0-253 GCF_001691235.1 Vibrio sp. ZF57
TACTTGAACCTGGACAACCGTCGCCAGGCCCACCTAGCCTTCTCCGTCCCCCCATCGCAATTGTAAGAAGTACGGGAATATTAACCCGTTTCCCATCGACTACGCCTTTCGGCCTCGCCTTAGGAGTCGACTTACCCTGCCCCGATTAACGTTGGACAGGAACCCTTGGTCTTCCGGCGAGGGAGTTTTTCACTCCCTTTATCGTTACTCATGTCAGCATTCGCACTTCTGATACCTCCAGCAGCCCTTACAG
>NZ_MAKD01000016.1:0-32845 GCF_001691235.1 Vibrio sp. ZF57
TAGCAGCCTAACGGTTGACGGTGATGCAACAGTCGTTGCTAATGATGACGGCAGTTTCACGATTACGCCAGATGAGAACTTCAACGGTGACATCGATATCAGTTTCGATATCTCTGATGGCACCAATACCGTTCAAGCATCGGCTGACCTAACGGTTAACCCAGTAAACGACCTACCAGTACCTCAAGATCAACAGTTCAGTATTGCAGAAGACGGTACTTTACAGTTCACAGACGCGGATCTGCTTACAGGCGCGACAGACGTTGAAGGTGATAACCTGACGGTTGAGGGCATCACTTATGAAGGCACTGATGGCGTACTGACTGACAATGGCAACGGTACGTACACCTTTGCGCCAAACGAAAACTTCAATGGTGATGTGAGCTTTAGCTTCGATGTGTCAGACGGTACCGATACCGTGTCTGCAAACATTGATGTTAGCGTGACTCCTGAGAACGATCCGCCTGTTGCGGGCTCAACGTCCTACACGGTGAATGAAGATAATTCGATTACCATTTCTGATGCACAACTATTGGCAACATCTTCAGATATTGAAGGTGATGTATCGATAGACAGCGTGACTTACTCTGGTAGCGACGGTGTCCTCGAAATCAATGGTAACGGCACTTACACCTTCTCGCCAAATGAGAACTTCAGCGGTGAAATTGCACTGGATGTGGTTGTTGCTGATGAAGATGGTGCGACCGACTCAACGACCGCGGGCATCAATGTTCTTGAAGTGAACGATCCGCCGGTTGCAGGCCCTACGTCTTACACCATTGATGAAGACTCAGTACTTACCTTCAGTGAGTCTCAAGTGTTGCTTAACGCCTCAGATGTAGAAGGGGATGTTGATCTTGTTGGTATTAGCTACGATGGCCCTGAGGGCATCTTCTCAGTAAATGGTGACGGCACTTGCAGCTTCGCTCCAAATGAGAACTTTAATGGCCAAGTTCAGCTTGATGTCACCATTCGTGATGAAGATGGTGCAGAAGTGGAAACCGTCATCAATGTTGACGTATTACCAATCAATGATGCGCCAGTGTCTGGTGATTTGGCTTACAACGTTAACGAAGATGGTTCAATCACACTGAGCCAAGATCAGCTGTTGTCTCAAGCGTCCGATGTAGAAGGCGAAGATCTAACCGCAAGTGACTTAACAGTTGGTGGTGATGCGACGGTTGTAGCTAACGATGACGGCAGTTTCACGATTACGCCAGATGAAAACTTCAACGGTGACATTGATATTCAATTCAACATCACTGACGGTACTGACACGGTTCAAGCAACCGCCGATCTTACTGTTAACCCAGTTAATGACTTGCCGGTTCCTCAAGACCAACAATTCAGTATCGCAGAAGACGGTACGCTTCAATTTACAGACGCCGACTTACTTACCGGTGCCACCGATATTGATGGCGACGACTTAACCGTTGAAGGTATTAGCTATACAGGTGGTGATGGCGTACTGACCGACCACGGTGATGGTACTTATACCTTTGCGCCAAATGAAAACTTCAATGGCGATGTGAACTTCAGTTTCGATGTGTCTGATGGCACAGAAACCGTTAGCGCTAACATTGATGTGAGTGTGACTCCTGAGAACGATCCGCCAGTTGCGGGTTCAACCTCATACATGGTCAATGAAGACAATGCCATCACAATTTCTGATGAACAGTTGCTAGCTAACTCTTCGGATATTGAAGGTGCGGTGTCGGTTGATACTGTGACTTACAGTGGCACTGATGGTGTGTTCCAAGATAACGGCGATGGCAGCTATACCTTCCTTCCTAATGAAAACTTCAGCGGTGATATCAGCCTTGATGTGATTGTTGCAGATGAAGAAGGTGCAATTGATGAAACCACAGCAGGTATTACCGTTCTTGAAGTGAACGATCCACCAGTTGCGGGTCCAACGTCATACACCATTGACGAAGATTCGGTTCTGACGTTCAGTGAATCTCAGATTCTTGTGAATGCTTCGGATGTCGAAGGAGATGTAGAACTTGTTGGCATTAACTACGATGGCTCTGACGGTATCTTCACTGTAAATGGTGATGGTACATGCAGCTTTGCACCCAACGAAAACTTCAATGGTCAGGTTCAACTGGGTGTGACCATTCAAGATGAAGATGGCGCAACGGTTGAAACACACATTAACGTTGATGTATTGCCAATCAATGATGCGCCAGTATCGGGCGATTTGGCTTACACCATCAATGAAGATAGCTCCATCACGCTAAGCCAAGAGCAATTGCTAGCAAGAGCAGGTGATATCGATAGCGACAACTTAGAAGCTATCAACCTATCCACTGATGAAAATGCGACCATCCAACACAATGATGATGGCAGCTACACCATCACACCGAACGCAGATTACAACGGTGACCTAGATCTGAACTTCGATATCATCGATAACGATGGTGGTTCAGTTCAAGTTGGCCTAGACATTACCGTGAATCCGGTTAATGACTTGCCACAAGCGCAAGATCAACAGTTCACGATTGAAGAAGACGGTACGTTACTCTTCACCGATGCTGACCTGCTTGTAGGCGCGTCGGATGTTGATGGTGACGAGCTGTCGATTGAAAACGTGCTCTACACTGGTGCAGATGGTGTTCTTAGCGATAATGGCGACGGCACATATAGCTTTGCTCCAAACGAGAACTTCAATGGTGATGTTCAATTCTCATTCGATGTCTCTGACGGTACTGATTCAACATCAGCTGTTATTGATGTCAGCGTAACGCCTGAGAATGACCCACCAGTAGCGGGCTCAACATCGTACACAGTTCAAGAAGATGGCCAAATCACGATCAGTGATGAGCAATTATTGGCAAACTCTTCCGATGTAGAAGGTGATGTTTCACTGTCTGGAGTATCGTACTCCGGTGATGACGGCTCTTTTGTTGATAATGGCAATGGTACTTACACCTTTACGCCAAATGAAAACTTCGATGGTGATATTTCACTAGACGTTGTTGTCGTTGACGAAGACGGTGCAACCGCAACCACAACCGCTGGCATCGATGTTATCGCTGTGAATGACGGACCTGAAACTTCGGGCATTCAGGCTGAAGTCGATGAAGATAATTCAATCACCATTACTCAAGAGCAGTTACTCGCTAATGCGACCGATGTTGAAGGTGATGAGTTAACGGCATCTAACCTACAAACCAACGATCCAGATGCGACAATTGTTACTAATGACGATGGTTCATTCACTATTACGCACACAGAAAACTTCAATGGCGAGTTGGACTTCACATACAGCATCAGTGATGGTGAGAATGAAGTTCTGACGACACTCGACTTGACGGTTAACCCTGTCAACGATGCGCCAGAAGCGGGCGATGAAATCTTCATCCAAGCGCAAGAAGACCAAACAGTTGGTGTGACACTTCGTGAAGAACCAGCACTACGTTTAGACCAAGCGCCAGAAAACGGCATCATTGAAGCAAATGTGAATGACGAATGGGTGGTACTGGAAGTAGGACAAGAAGTTCCTGCAGATACCGAAGTGCGCTTTGTTCCAAGTGAAGATGCTCTTGCTGAAGGTACACACACCACACAAATCGGTACGTTTGACGATAACGCGAGTGTGGATGATTGGGGTACAGAAGTTGACCCTTATACGCGTGAGTTCTCAGATGGTGACTTAACGGTAACTGTTCAAAGTAACGATGACCCTCTTGGTGCCTGGAATGGCAACACCCACATTGGTCATGGTATCGGTGATACTGACCGCCAAGGCTTAAGTGGTGATGAGAAACTGACGGTTTCAGTTGAAGGTCAAGACATCAATGAAATCAGTTTCCACCTAGATGGTTTGGGTGGCTGGTTCATGGAAGAGTCTCGTCACTTTACAGAAGTAGAAATCAAAGCGTTCAATGAGGATGGCGACCTAATTGACTCGATGACTTACCACAAAGAAGACCGTGGTACTTTCGAGACAGATTACACGCTAACGGTTGATCAACCAGTGTCCTACTTTGAGCTTGGTACCGTGCAAGGTAATGGTACTTACGTCGTTCAAAACATGACAGTGTCACAAACTTGTCATGATGAAGCGGTGTTTACATCGATTGGTGTAGATGGTTCAGAGATTACTGAAACGGTTGAGTTGAATATCCATGCGGGTGACAACGAAATCGAGTTAACGGCTGATCTTCCGAATATTACTGTCGATACCGATGGTTCTGCCCAGTTTGCTTCGGTTGTGATTACCGAAGAGCAACTACTGGCGCAAGCATCTGATATTGATGGCGACGACCTTGATATTGAAAATCTAGAGCTAGTGGGTGAAAACTCAGAGCATGCAACACTCACCGATAATGGTGATGGCACTTGGACGGTAACACCGGATGAAAACTTCCATGGTGAAATCGAACTTGGTTACCAAGTTACCGATGGTGAGCTGACAGACAGCAATATCATCAATATCAATTTCGAATCAGTAAATGATGCGCCAATCGTTTCTGGCCCGATTGTTCTATCGACAGATGAAGATGAAGGTATCACGTTCAGTGCAGATGACTTGCTAGCGAACACCACAGATGTGGAAGGCGATACGCTGTCTATTTCTGACATCACTTACGGTGGTGATAACGGTGAGCTAGTTGATAACGGCGATGGTACGTTTACCTTCATGCCGAATGAAAACTTCAATGGTGAAATCGACATCGACTACAAGGTGTTTGATGGAACTGATGAAGTTGCAACGCATCTAGACCTAACGGTCGTACCAGTCAATGATGTGCCGGTTCCGGGTGAACCATTGCACACCCAAATGCTTGAAAACGGCTCCATGATCATCGAAGCGAAAGACCTATTGTCTGGTGCTACCGATGTTGATGGCGACATTCTTCATGTCGAAAACCTATTACTTGCAGACCAAACGCAAGGTACGTTAACGGATAACGGGGATAATACCTTTACCTTCGAACCTGCAGAAGACTTCTCTGGTGAAGTGAATCTGACTTTCGACATAAGTGATGGCCAAGCAAGCGCACCAAGCACAGCAAGAGTTGACGTTGAAATTGTCAATGAAGGCCCTGAGGTGAGTGGTCCAATTGAAGCCACTGTTGATGAAGATGGTTCAATCACTATTACTCAAGAGGATCTGTTAGCGAATGCAACCGATGTAGATGGCGATAACCTTGAAGCGGTTAACTTTGCGACCAACGATCCAAATGCTGTTGTTGTAGAAAACCCAGACGGTAGCTTCACGATTACACCAAGTGCAGATTTCTTTGGTGAGATTGAATTTACTTACGATGTCACTGACGCAATCGAAACTGTTGCCGCTGACCTCAACCTAACCGTAAATCCAATCAATGATGCCCCAGACGTGCCTGACATGTCTTTCGCTACGGAAGATGGTCAAGCGATTACTATTACCGAAGCTGAATTACTGGCACAAGCGACAGACGTTGAAGGTGATGAACTGTCAGTTGTGAATGTAACGAGCGCAAGCGACACGGTAGAAGTCACAGACAATGGTGACGGAACATACACATTAACACCAGAGCAAGGCTTCTTCGGTAATGTTGACTTAGCGTTTGATGTGAGCGATGGCACTGATGTGGTTGCCGCAAACATCGACCTAAAAGTTGAGTTCGTCAACGATGCGCCAGAAGCGACACCGATGGTGGCAGATGTCGACGAAGATGGTTCAATCCTCGTTACACAAGAAATGCTGTTGGAGAACGCGAGCGACCAAGATGGCGATGAGCTATTTGCTTCTTCGCTTGAAACCAATGATCCGAACGCCAGCATTGTAGACAATGGTGATGGCACGTACACAGTGACACCTTCTGAAAACTTCAACGGTGATATTGCATTCACTTATGAGGTGAGCGATGGTGAGCTGAGCACGTCTAATGATATGACATTAACCGTGAATCCGGTGAATGACATTCCAATTGTTGCCCCAGGCATGTACCACATCGAAGAGGATGGCAGCATCCTGTTCACTCAAGAAGATCTGTTGAGTGGTGCGATTGATATTGATGGCGACGACCTAAGCGTTACTAGCATCAATTACTCTGGCGATGAAGGCACAGTCACCGACAATGGTGACGGCACGTTCAGCTTCGTTCCTGAAGAGCACTTCAGTGGTGATCTGCAGTTCAGCTTTACGGTAACAGACGGTACGGATGAAGTTGAACAAGACATTAATGTTCACATTGAAGCAGTTGCTGATGCGCCTGACTTAGTTATCACGGATGGTGATGGTGTTAACGTCGACGACCAGGCGATTTTGGTTGAGCCAGGCGGTATTGTTGAACTGAACATTGCTGCGGCACTTGTCGACCAAGACTTGTCTGAAACACTCACTGTTACAGTAGATGGTGTGCCAGAAGGTTCGGTTATTCAATACGATAACGAAGGCGTTCTGAATGACCAAGAGAACGGTATCACCAGTTACAACGACACTGAAATCACAGTAACGTTTGAAGGTGAGACGGCTGGCTACCAAAACGCTGCGGGTTACTACAAAGTAGACGAAGACGGCAACATCACAGGTGTTGAAGTTGTTTACGAAAACGCATCACAAGTTGGTGGTGGCGGCGACCTTGTTCCAGGGCAAGATCAATTCAGCTTCCAAGTCGAGGAAGGTGAGAGCTTTAACCTGTTCTTAATTCCAAACGGACATCAGCACAACGACTTTGATGCGATGCAAGACGGTCAGTACGAGTTCCGTGCTGAGGATGGTTCGCCTGCGAACATGGATACGGTTGATCCTCAACTTGTCTTTGTGGCTGCTGATGGAACCGAGACAGTGATTCAAGGCCAGAATGGTGACGCGATCTTCCATGGTGGTTCAAGCTCTCAGCTAAACCAAGATGGTATCGAACATACTCGTACTACGGTTAATGAAGACGGCGAGCTGGTTTACGGATTTGAAGATTTGTATGGCGGCGGAGATGCTGACTATTCTGACTTCAACTTCACAATCGATGTCGGTGAAGTGAACAGCCAAATCTACAGCGGTGAAGTAACGGTTGGCCCTGATGGTACGGTGAACTTACCAACAACGGCTATCGAAAATGCGTTACAAATCCAGTTACCAGAAGACTTCAATGAGCAGCTTGAAGTTCATGTAACCGCAACTGCGACAGAGTTATCGAATGATGATTCTGAAACGGTATCTCAAACCATCTACATTAACGCGACAGGCGCGCACATTGAGCACGCACCTGAAGCACTTCCGGTTTCTGCAACGGTTGAAGAAGATGGTTCAATCATCATTACGCAAGAAGACTTATTGGCTAATGCGCGTGATTTAGATGGCGATCAGTTGACGGCTCTGAATTTAGCAACCGATGATGAGAGCGTTACGATTACCGATAACGGTGATGGTACGTACACATTAACGCCAGATGCTGATTTCAATGGCGATGTGAGCTTTACGTTTGATGTGTCTGATGGTGATGATGTTGTCTCTACCAACCTTGAGTTAACAGTTTCACCAGTAAATGACGGTCCAGAAGCACAAGACCACGCATTCACAGTCGGCGAAGATGGCGTGTTAACGTTCAATGACCAAGACCTATTAACAGGTGCAACGGACATTGAAGGGGACGACCTAAGTGTTGAAGGTGTAACTTACACTGGCGCAGATGGTGTCCTAACCGATAATGGCGATGGCACCTACAGTTTCGCGCCGAATGAAAACTTCAATGGCGATGTGAACTTCTCGTTCAATGTATCAGATGGAACCGATACGGTAACCGCTAACATTGATGTGAGCGTGACGCCAGAGAATGATCCTCCGGTTGCGGGTAGTACGTCTTACACGGTTCATGAAGACAACTCTATTACAATCAGCAACGAACAACTGCTAGCGAACTCTTCGGATATCGAAGGCGAAGTCGCAATTGATAACGTGACTTACAGTGGTAGCGACGGTGTTCTGGAAATCAACGGTGACGGCACATATACCTTCTCTCCAAACGAGAACTTCAATGGCGAAGTTAGCCTAGATGTTGTCGTGACGGATGAAGATGGCGCGACTGAAGCAACAACGGCGGGTATTACAGTCCTTGAGGTGAACGATCCGCCAGTTGCTGGCCCAACGTCATACACCATCGATGAAGATTCAGTACTGACTTTCAATGAGTCTCAAGTTCTGTTGAACGCTTCTGATATTGAAGGTGATGTTGAGCTTGTTGAGATCAACTACGACGGTCCAGACGGTATCTTCTCTATCAATGGTGACGGTACATGTAGCTTCGCTCCGAATGAAAACTTCAACGGCCAAGTGCAGTTGGATGTGACCATTCAAGATGAAGACGGCGCTCAAGTTGATACGTTTATTACGGTTGATGTATTACCAATCAACGACGTACCAGTATCAGGCGACCTTGCATACAGTGTTGAGGAAGACGGTTCGATTACCTTGAGCCAAGAGCAACTTCTTTCGCAAGCGAGTGATGTAGATGGCGACGACCTTACTGCTTCTAACTTGATTGTTGATGGAGACGCGACGGTTGTTGCTAACGATGACGGCAGCTTTACCGTTACGCCAGATGCGAACTTCAATGGTGACATTGACCTAACGTTCGACATTAGCGATGGTACAGATACGCTGGTTGCGACGGCTGACCTAACCGTTAACCCAGTCAATGACCTTCCACAACCACAAGATCAAACGTTCAGCATCGGCGAAGACGGCATCTTGAACTTCACTGATGAAGACTTGCTGACAGGTGCGACTGACATTGATGGGGATGACCTGTCGGTTGAAGGCGTTACTTACACAGGTGCGGATGGTGTTCTTACTGATAATGGCGATGGAAGCTACAGCTTTGCGCCAAACGAGAACTTCAATGGTGATGTGAACTTCAGTTTTGATGTGTCAGATGGCACGGATACAGTTCAAGCCAACATTGATGTCAGCGTGACACCAGAGAACGATCCACCGGTTGCAGGTAGCACGTCTTACACCGTTCATGAAGACAACTCAATTACCATCAGTGACGAACAGTTACTTGCTAACTCTTCTGACATTGAAGGTGATGTGGCAGTCGATAGCGTGACTTACACTGGCGCTGACGGTGTCTTTGAAGACAACGGTGACGGTACTTACACCTTCTCACCAAACGAAAACTTCAACGGCGAAGTTAGCCTTGATGTTGTCGTAACTGATGAAGAGGGCGCAACTGAAGCGACCACCGCGGGTATTACTGTACTTGAGGTGAACGATCCACCAATCGCAGGCTCAACCAGCTACTCAGTCAACGAGGACGAAGTTATCACCATCAGTTCAGAGCAACTGTTGGCAAACGCTTCTGATATCGAAGGTGAAGTGGCGATTGATAGCGTTAACTACACAGGTTCAGACGGTATCTTTACCGACAATGGTGACGGAACATTCAGCTTCGCACCTAACGCTAACTTCGATGGCGACGTAAGCCTTGATGTTGTCGTTACTGATGAAGAAGGCGCAACCGTAGCGACCAACGCAAACATTGATGTTCTGCCTGTTAACGATGCTCCGGTATCGGGCGACTTGGCGTACAGCGTGGACGAAGATGGCTCAATTACCTTGAGCCAAGAGCAATTACTTGCTCAAGCGAGTGATGTTGATGGCGATGACTTAACAGCGGCTAACCTAACCGTTGGTGGTGATGCGACAGTTACAGCAAACGATGATGGTAGTTTCACTATCACGCCAGATGCTAACTTCAATGGCGACATTGATTTGAACTTCGACATTACCGATGGCGATGCGACGCTTCAAGCAACGGCTGACCTAACGGTTAACCCAGTTAATGACCTGCCAACAGTCGGTGAGCCACAATTTGTGACTCAAGAAGACACCAGCTTTACCTTCACAGAAGAACAACTGCTGCAAAATGCGGGCGACATTGATGGTGATAACCTATCGGTTGAAAATGTGGCTTCAGATAGCGGTACTTTGGTTGATAACGGCGACGGCACTTACACATTCGCACCGAATGAAAACTTCGACGGC
The DNA here is from genome assembly GCF_001691235.1 of Vibrio sp. ZF57. NCBI lineage: Bacteria > Pseudomonadati > Pseudomonadota > Gammaproteobacteria > Vibrionales > Vibrionaceae > Vibrio > Vibrio sp. ZF57. Next base: position 9,983 of record NZ_MAKD01000016.1, read on the forward strand.
AATGTGAATGTGACGTTCGACGTGAATGACGGTACCGCGACAGTACCAGCAGAAGCGACGATTGATGTTCAATCTGTGGTTGATATGCCAGAGCTGTCGATTGCTTCTGACCTAGTGATTGCTTCAGACAACTTCGAGTCTGGCTCAAACGGTTGGAATACAGGCACAGAAAGCTCTCAAGGCTTCGAGTCGGGTGACATGCTAGGTCGTATTGGTGGAACGGGCGGTGATGAAGCCGTCAGCAAAACTTACGACATTCCAAGTGATGTGAGCGAAGTTAATATCTCGTTCAACTTCTACGAAATTGATTCTTGGGATGGTGAGTCGTTCCAAATCTTTGTCGGCGGCGAAGAGCTAACGACATTAGATAATTCTGCGTTCCGTACTCAAGATGGCACAACAACGCTTTACGATTCAGAAGGAAATGAAGTCGGCGAAGTGGTTCACGGCGTATCGCAAGGTGAGGGCTTCAGTGGTTGGAATGACCAAGCACATCAAATCAACCTAACGGTGCCAGTAGAAGACGGCCAACTTGAACTTGGCTTCGGTTCAACCCTGAATCAAAGCGTCGATGACGAGGCGTTTGGTATCGACAACATCGAAATCACAGTGTCTGACGCGGATTACCAAATCATTGGTACTGAAGATACACCTGTACCACTTGATATTGATGCGGCGCTTACTGATACCGATGGTTCAGAAAACCTTGCTATTTTGATTGAAGATGTGCCGGAAGGCAGCTCGCTTTCTGCAGGTACCGATAACGGTGATGGCACATGGTCATTGCAACCAGGCGAGCTAGAAGGGCTAGAGTTTATCCCTTCAGGTGACTTCAATGGTGATGTGGTTCTAACTGTAAATGCGACATCGACTGATGTTGATACGGGCACCACCGCGACGGCAACCCAAGATGTGACGATTCATATCTCGCCAGCGAATGATGCTCCAGAAGTTGATGGTGACATCAGTGCTGTGACAGCCGAAGACAACAGCATCACGCTAACTCAAGAGCAGTTGCTAGAGCACGCTGTTGACATTGATGGTGATGACCTATCAGCAATCAACCTAACTACCAATGATGAAAATGCGACCGTTCAAATGAACGACGATGGCAGCTTCACCATTACACCGAGTGAAAACTTCAACGGTAATATCGAATTTAGTTACGATGTAACCGATGGGGAAGACATGGTCGCGGCTGGCCTAGACTTGACGGTAACACCTGTCAATGATGCGCCAGAGCCACAAGACCAAGCATTCACTATTGGTGAAGATGGGGTTCTTAACTTCACTGACGCAGACCTGTTAACGGGTGCAACGGATGTTGAAGGTGACGACCTAACAGTCGAAGGTGTGACATACACTGGTGCTGATGGTGTGCTTACTGACAATGGTGACGGAAGCTACAGCTTTGCGCCAAACGAGAACTTCAATGGTGATGTGAACTTCAGCTTTGATGTGTCAGATGGCACGGATACGGTTCAAGCCAACATTGATGTGAGCGTGACGCCTGAGAACGATCCACCAGTGGCGGGTAGCACGTCTTACACTGTGCATGAAGACAACTCAATCACGATCAGTAACGAACAGCTATTAGCCAACTCTTCAGATATTGAAGGTGAGGTTGCGATTGATAGCGTGACTTACACTGGCAGTGATGGTGTGTTCGAAGACAACGGTGACGGCACTTACACCTTCTCTCCAAACGAGAACTTCAATGGAGATGTGAGTTTAGCGGTTGTTGTTACCGATGAAGAAGGGGCAACAGAAGCGACTACCGCGGGAATCACTGTACTTGAGGTGAACGATCCGCCAATCGCAGGCTCAACCAGTTACTCAGTCAACGAAGATGAAGTTATCACCATCAGTGCAGAGCAACTGTTGGCGAACTCTTCTGATATTGAAGGTGAAGTGGCGATTGATAGTGTTACTTACACAGGCGCTGACGGTATCTTTACTGACAACGGCAACGGCACATTCAGCTTTGCACCGAACGCAAACTTCGATGGCGATGTTAGCCTCGATGTAGTGGTGACAGATGAAGACGGTGCGACAGTAGCCACCAGCGCAAGTATTGATGTTCTTCCAATTAATGATCCACCAGTATCGGGTGACTTGGCATACAGCATTGATGAAGATGGTTCGATTACTCTGACTCAAGAGCAGTTGCTATCTCAAGCATCTGATGTGGATGGCGATGACCTGACCGCAAGCAACCTAAGCGCAGGCGATAATGCAACTGTTGTTGATAATGGCGATGGCACCTTTACGGTAACGCCAGATGCTAACTTCAATGGCGATATCGACCTAAGCTTTGATATTTCAGACGGCACTGAGTCAATTGTGGCGAACGCCGATCTGACGGTAAACCCAGTCAATGACTTGCCAACGACATCTGATGTTTACGCGAACGTTGATGAAGATCATGTCATCACTATCACGCAGGAGCAGCTACTTGCGAATGCCGCTGATATTGAGGGCGACGACCTTGTCGCTTCCGACTTAACCTTAGTGGGTGACGATGCAACGATTGTCGACAATGGCGATGGCACGTTCTCAATCACTCCAAGCGAAAACTTCAATGGCTACATCGATGTTGCCTACAGCATCAGCGATGGCGACACACCAATTGCCGCTAACTTAGGCTTAACCGTTGACCCAGTTAACGACGCGCCAATTGTTTCTGCTGATGTGGCGATAACCATTGAAGAAGACGGTTCATACACCATTACTCAAGAAGAGCTCCTACAATTCGCGACTGACATCGAAGACGATGACATGACCGCAATTATCGGAGAGCAGGGCGATGAAACAACCGTAACCGGTACAGTGTTGGATGCTGAAACTGGAAATCCAATCGCAGGTGCGGATGTTACGCTAACCGACAACGCAGGTCATTCTTACACAGCGGTGACCGATCAATCTGGTAACTACTCTGTGAGCGGTCCAGTTGTTGACCAAGGTACCGTTACGATTGAACAAGAAGGCTCAATTACTAGCAGCTTCCTAGTTCCAGCAGGCGAAGATACCAATGGTGGCGTGACTGCAATATCTGAAGTCCTTGAAGAAACAGATATGCGTATCGTGGTCACATGGGGTGACAGTCCACGTGATATGGACAACCACCTATGGCTCTACGATACAGAGAATGGCAGTGAGCTAGACCATATTTACTATCGCGACATGAGCCATGATTTGGGTGAAGGTAATGTCGTTCAGCAAGATGTAGATGACACGAATGGCGGTGGTCCTGAAACCATCACTATTCCAAATTATCAAGATGCTGACATGCACTATTCAGTACACAACTACACCAGCAGAAGTTGGGATGTAGATGGTGTTGAAGATGTACAGGTTCAGGTATTTGTTGGCGATACATTGGTTGAAACCTTTAGCCCTGATTTATCTGAAAGCCCATCGGGTGACCACTGGCATGTATTTGATATCGTGAACGGCGTTATTGTTCCAAGCCAAGATGTAGGCAGCGAGAATGCGTTTGATTTACCAACGGCAGAAGAGGCGCTCGCGAATGAAAACGGCATTGATATCTCTGAATTGCTAACCGGCGAGGAAGGTGATGATTCTGGTGAAACGGGTGGTAACGAACCAAGTGTTGGAGATGTTTCCATTGAGAACGCTCTTATCACTGACAATGGTGATGGTACTTACACCATTACACCGGAAGAGAACTTCAATGGTGAATTCTCGATTAGCTACAACGTAGACGATGGCAACGGTGGGGTTACTCCAGCGGAACTAGACGTGACCGTAACAGCAGTTAACGACCTTTCTGTAATTTACGACCACGACTACACCATTAATGAAGATGGTTCGCTGACCTTTACCGATGAACAGCTATTGGCTGGTGCAACGGATATTGATGGCGATGACCTTTCTGTCGAGTCGGTTAACTACGAAGGTACAGACGGTGTGTTCACGGATAACGGCGACGGTACTTATACCTTTGCTCCAAACGAGAACTTCAATGGTAATGTCGACCTAACTTACGATGTGAGTGATGGTACAGATGTTGTATCGGCGAATATTGATGTTCAAGTGGTTCCAATCAACGACGTACCGGTAGCGGGTTCTACGACTTACAGTGTTGAAGAAGACGGCAGTATCACCCTAAGCGATGCACAACTTCTAGCGAATAGCTCGGATGTTGAAGGGGAAGTGTTTGTCAGCGATGTAAGCTACAGCGGCACTGATGGTGTATTCACTGATAATGGTGATGGTACTTACACCTTTGCTCCAAACGAAAACTTTAACGGTGACATCAGTCTTGATGTCTCTGTTATGGATGAAGATGGCGCAACCGCTGAAACAACCGCAGGTATCGACGTCATTGCCGTTAATGACTTGCCAGTTGCAGGTTCAACGACCTACAGCGTTGACGAAGATAACGTGATTACCATCTCTGAAGCACAGCTTCTTGCGAACAGCTCAGACATTGAAGGTGATGTATCCGTTAGCGACGTTTCCTACTCAGGCGCAGACGGTATCTTTACTGACAATGGTGATGGTACTTACAGCTTCGCACCAAATGAAAACTTCAACGGCAATGTCAGCCTAGATGTCACCGTTGCTGATGAAGAGGGTGCAACGGCTGAAACCACTGCGGGTATTGAAGTTATCGCGGTTAACGACGCGCCAGTGTCAGGTGACTTGGCTTACTCAGTGGATGAAGATGGTTCAATCACACTAAGCCAAGAGCAGCTGCTTGCTCAAGCATCGGATGTGGACGGCGATGATCTTACCGCTGCCAACCTAACCGCCGGTGATAACGCGACCGTTACGGCAAACGATGATGGTTCATTTACCATTACCCCAGATGCTGACTTTAATGGCGATATTGACCTAAGCTTCGACCTTTCTGATGGTACTGAAACGGTTGTTGCAACGGCTGACCTTACTGTGAATCCAGTGAATGACATCGCAGTTGTAGAAGATGTCGCTTACACCATTGAAGAAGACGGTTCGCTTACCTTTACGGACGAGCAACTGCTAGCAGGTGCTTCTGATATTGATGGTGATGAGCTTTCAGTTGCCGACGTGTCTTACACCGGCGCAGAGGGTGTGTTTACCGACAATGGCGATGGAACCTACACCTTTGCACCGAACGAGAACTTCAACGGTGACGTAAGCCTAGACTTCTCAGTATCTGACGGTACAGAGACGGTCGATGCTAACATCGACGTAACGGTAACAGACGTTAACGATGCACCAGTGGCAGGCGCAACGTCTTACCAAATGAACGAAGATGGCACCATCACATTGAGCCCTGAGCAGTTGATTGCTAATAGCTCCGATGTGGACGGTGAAGTGTCGCTTGATAGCGTGAGCTACTCAGGTGCAGACGGTATCTTGGTTCAAAATGAAGATGGGTCGGTAACGTTCGCACCAAACGAAAACTTTAACGGCGACATCAACCTTGATGTGACGGTTATTGATGACGACGGTGCAACGGCTCAGACTACCGCTGGTATTGAAGTTATTGCAGTTAACGACGCACCAGTGGCCGGAAACGTGGCTTACTCGGTTGATGAAGACGGTTCAATTACGCTATCTCAAGAGCAGTTGCTGGCTAACGCATCCGATGTTGATGGTGATGCACTAACCGCAAGCAACCTATCTGCAGGTGACAATGCGACCGTAACAGCGAACGAAGATGGTTCATTTACTATCATGCCGGATGCTGATTTCAACGGTGACATTGATTTGAGCTTCGATGTGTCAGATGGCCTTGAAACTGTTCAAGCTGGCGTCGACCTAACCGTTAATCCAGTCAATGACCTACCAACAGCAGAAGACCAAAACTTTACTGTTGAGGAAGATGGAACGCTAACCTTCACTGACGCTGACCTATTAGCAGGTGCTGCGGATATTGATGGTGATGACCTTTCTATCACGGATGTGTCTTACACGGGCGCAGAGGGTGTGTTCACTGACAACGGTGACGGCACTTATAGCTTTGCTCCGAACGAGAACTTCAATGGCGATGTCAACCTTGGCTTCACAGTGACTGATGGCACTGAGACAGTCGATGCTAATATTGGTGTGACGGTAACGGATGTTAACGATGCGCCGGTAGCGGGTTCTACGTCTTACCAAATGAACGAAGATGGCACCATTACAATCAGCCCTGAGCAGTTAATTGCTAATAGCTCTGACGTTGATGGTGAAGTGTCGCTTGAAAGTGTGACTTACACAGGCTCTGACGGCACCTTGGTTCAAAACGATAACGGGTCTGTGACCTTCACGCCAAACGAGAACTTTAATGGTGATATCAGCCTAGATGTGGTCGTGACCGATGATGACGGTGCGACTGCTACAACAACGGCAGGCATCGAAGTTCTGGCCGTGAACGATGGACCTGAGTCGGAGGATGTGAAACTAACCACAGCCGAAGACAGCACCATTCTTATCACACAAGACATGTTGTTAGCTCAAGCTACCGACATCGATAACACCGCAGACGAGCTGTCGGCTTCTGGTCTACAAATCGACCCTAGCTTGGGTGAGTTGCTAGATAACGAAGATGGTACTTGGTCATTTACACCAAACGAAAACTTCAATGGCGATGTGCCAATGACGTTTAACGTTAGCGATGGCCAAGAGACAATTTCAGTCGACGGCAACATCGATGTTACGCCAGTGAATGATGCACCTGAAGCGCCAATGATTGAGATGCAAGGCGCAGAAGATGTGGTCATGGTGATTGACCCGGCTTACATCGCGGATCAAGTGACAGACCTTGATGGCGACGAGATCAGCATTGAGAGCATCACAGTTCGAGCTCCAGCGAACGCGACCTTAACTCAGCAACCAGACGGCATGTATCACTTAGTGACTACTCAAGACTTCAATGGCTTAGTAGAACTGGGTTATCAAGCGACTGACGGTGAAGAAGTGGTTGATGGCTCGCTGAATGTGGATGTCATTCCGGTTAACGACGCACCATTCAACGTCGGCAACGCAATGATGACCACCAACGAAGATGGCGCGTTCACCTTCGATGCTGGCGACTTGATGAACTTGTTCGGTGACATTGATACCGCAGACCTTGTTGTTTCTCGCATTATCACCGCAGACGGTGAAGATGGCGGAGAAGTTACAGACAACGGTGATGGTACTTGGACATTCACACCAACAGGCGACTTTGCGGGTGTGTCTGACCTACAAGTTGTCGTGAGTGACGGTGAGTTCGAAACGGTTCTCGATGTTCCTGTGTACGTACGTCCTGTCGCAGATGGCGCGGTTATTTCAACTGACCATGACGGTCCATTAGTCTTCGGCGAAGATGAAACGGGTCACTTGGGACTGAACGTTGGCCTAGTCGATGATTCAGAAACACTAAGTAACTTGGTGATGACAGGTTTCCCTGTTGGATTCGAGGTAACAGATGGTGTGAATACCGTGATGATCACCGAGCCGGGTCAATACATCGACCTGTTCGACTGGGATATCTCAAACATTCAAATGACGCCGCCTGAAGACTTCCATGGTGAGTTCTTCGTAACCGTAAGCGCAACAACGGTTGATTACGGAGATGAGCCGGAAGCGTTTGAAGATGGCATCGATTCTGGTGATTTCGAAACCGTAGCGGGTGATTCCATCATCCTAACGGCGGACGACCTAATCGGTTTGGCTGAGAATGTGGATGCTGACAGTGATGATGAAGTGAAACTGGTTCATCTTGCCGACCGCAGCCAAGGTGAGATTGTCGATAATGGCGATGGCACTTGGACCTTCACACCAGCACCAGGCTTCACTGGCGAAGCAGATATAGCTTACGTGGTTGATAAAGATGGCGTGCTTCATGATGAGCAAACTGGCGTGGTCGTGAAAGAAGGCGACTCGCAAGAGAATGCAGCACCAGAAGTTAACAGCATCACAACGACGGAAATCGCAGCGGATGCAACCTTGTCGTTCACTGATGAAGACATGTTAGCGAATCTGAGCGATGCAGAAGGCGATAGCTTGAGCATTGAGTCAGTAAACTTGATGGAAGGTCAGGGCGTAATTGAGAGCGATAACCAAGGTAACTATCAATTCACTCCTGCTGAAGACTACACCGGCGATGTTCAAGTTGGGTTTATCGCGACCGATGGCGAAAATCGCATCGAAAGCTTCTTCAATGTGGATATCCAAAGTGGCGATGAAACAGCGGCGAGCGAAGGTTATACCTTAGCTGATGATGGTTCACTAACTATCACGGATGCACAGCTGGTGGATGAGTTGGGCGTGAGTGATTCTGCACAGGTTGTTGATGTTGCAGACGCGAACGATGCTGGCTTCTTTGCTCAATCTGGTGAAGGTGAGTGGACTTACTGGCCGAACGAAGACTTCGATGGCAATTTAGCGATGAATGTTGAAGTTAACGACGGCGGTGAAGTATCAAGTCACAGCTTAAGCATCCAAGTTGAAGATGATTCAGTACAAAGTGATGAACCACAAGTACAAGCTGCTCAAGCAACAGAAGAGCAACAAGTAGATGTGGCTCAACAAGCTGATGACCAAGCTCAAGATGCTGAAGCTGAAGGCAGCACAGCAGATGTAACCGCGGCACCGGGCGATACCATCTCTATCTCGATTCCAGATGAGGTGAGTGGTAACGAATCGGTTGATTACGCTGATATGTCTGGCTTACCTGAGGGCGCTACTGTGAACAACGCACTGGATAACGGTGATGGTAGCTTCACAATCAGTGGCAACCTAGAGCAGCCTGTATCCGTTGAACTTCCAGAAGGTTATGAAGGTACTAGCGAGATCCAATTCCAAGGTTACGACGAATTGGGTAGCTCAATAGACGGTGCTAGCGGTTCTGTTGAAGTTGAGGTCGATGATCAATACACCATGCAAGGCTCTACGCAAGAACAGCAACCGGACATGGCAGGTATGGAATCTGGTGGCAGCGACTGGACAAGTGCGGGAGGTCAAGACCAAGGTGTCGACTTCACGGACGACTCTGGAAGTTTCGATTCAGATTCTCAAACTGGAACCGATCAAGGCAACGACTTCGACCAAAGCTCGATTTAATCGAGAGGGCTTGGTTTTAGTCTGAACCGACATTTAGTCTAAACCAACAAGTAGATAGGGCAGCGTAAAGTTGCCCTCATTAAAGCCATGTAGAGTTATTGATACATGGCTTTTTTTTATTTATTTTTTTGTTTCGCTAAATAAACTTGAGAACAGGTAAATATGTCCTTAATTATTAGAAGGGTCCGTTAGACAGGAGGGACGACATGTATCGTTATGTCAGTTCACCGCAAGCGTCGAAGTACATAGTGCCACCGCCTCAACATCGAGAGTTGTCGAGTGTGGATGTGCCTGAGTCTGAATTAGAGATGCGAGAAATATTGAATAATTGGTTTGCTGATGGTTTAGCGCCCATTATTGAAAGTGACGATGACTACATCTCTGCGAGCGATCACGTTCGATTTGAAAAGCTTAGCCGCACCGTTGGGATGTTGTTGAGAAACAAAGATTATTATTTTGCGGCTAAACGGATTTTATCAGTGTGGGAACAAGATTGTCTTGAAACCACTTATATCAATTATCTCATTTTGCGCAGTGAGCGAGTCACTTCTTTAAGGTAAGTTAATGGTGTGGCATTTGTCATTTTTCATTAGGCATTAGGCATTAGGGATTAGCGACTTAGGGTTCGTGTGCTTACGATCTTTTTATTTTTCTAACGAATCAGCAAACAAAAAGGGCAAGCTTGGAGGCTCACCCTAAAGGTCTTTGTTTTGGCTTAACGTTATTTTCAACTAATTCTCAACTGGGTTACGACTTACACCCAACCATCAAATTTGAGTCGTTTTTGAATTCTTTCGACCGCTTCTTTCTGCATTTGTCTAACACGTTCATTAGAAACATTCACATCCAACATTTGTCCGACCTCAGACAGCGTTTTCACCTTGTTATCAAAGAAACCAAAACGGTGGATGAGCACCTTTTGTAATTTTGGAGGAAGTGTATAGATGATTTGTTCTAGAGCTTGGGTAAAGGATTGATCCTCACAATCTTGTTGAGGGTCTGGGATATATTCACTTTCGCATTGATCAAGCACCATAGGCGCATGGCTAGTTCCAACCGTTGTCGTCACGTCAATAAACCCGCTTAACGCCACCAGTTGATCGACGCGTTCGGCCTTTACACCTGAACTGTCTGATAGCTCAGAAATTGAAACCTCTTTACTCATTTTTTTGCTTGCATCGAGCTTTTTTGAGGCGAGGCTGTTTATTTCTTTACACACGTGGGCTGGCAATCGAACGGTTCGACCCGTGTTCATGAGTGCGGCTTCAATGTTTTCGCGGATCCACCAAACAGCATAGGTTGAAAAACGATAGCCTGGTTCTGGATCGTATTTGTCGATGGCCTTAATCAAGCCAATGTTGCCTTCCTCGATCAGGTCGAGCAGGGTGAAATTATTGCCTTTACGTTTTAGGTAACTCTTTGCGATTTTCACAACAAGGCGCAGGTTTGATTCGATCATGACATCACGCGCTTTTTTATCACCCGCGCGATTCAATTTTGCGTAATACACCTCATCTTCACGCGACAGCAGATCAATGCCAACAATATCTTTCAGATAATGAGCATAAGGGTCTGCACTGGTAGAAAATGATTCGGTAATGGGTGTTTCATCCGTGAGCCCCTGAAACGCAGCAAAACTATCGTTGTTCATTTCCTTGTCCTTATCTAGCCGACTGAACGTTTTAGTTTTTTTTATTATGCCACCAAGTGATTAACGCTTGGTTTCATTAGAGTGTAGATAACAATTTCTTCTTTACCAATAAATAAAATGCAATTTCGTATGTTTATGTCACAAAAAGATCTACAAATATTTAACTATTTTGCATCTCATCAAGTGTGTTGGTTTTTCGTTTAAAACATTAAGACGGATAGTTTATAAAGCATGTGTTATACATCGGTTTGTCTAGATAAATGACGTGAATTTATAGGTGTGGGTTAGAACTATAATTGAGAGGAGAAATGATGAGAAAAATGTTAAGAGTCGAGGTTCAATGTTTCCAAGCACCTCAACTCTTTTAGCTGTGTCGGCTGTTAAGTATCGCCATGCACGTTTTAATTCTATCGACTAATAAGTGCTAAGAACCTCATCGATTTGCTGATTAATGATCTTCATTTCGCTGTAGATAACCGAAAGATCATCATCTTGCGGCGCAAGCTTATTGAGTGTGTTTTGTTCTACTCTTTCCAATGCAACTGTGGCCGTTTCTTCACCAAAGCTGGCTAAAATGCCTTTTAAGGTGTGCACGGTAAAATGAAGCTTGCCCCAATCTTGTTGTTGAACCAACTCTTCGATCTCTTGTAGCGAATTGCCATGGTCTTCTTGATATGTAGACAAAACGGCGTAAATGACGTCTCTGTCATTGTCTAAATAGGCGTTTAAAGCATCAAAGTCTAGCATGTGGACTCCTGTCGGCTGAATGTTGAAAATGGGCTAGGCGGCTTAGTGGAAAAACCATACCTTGATGAATCACTAATCCATTGATTCCATTTTGGAGGAAGTTCTAACTGTAAGATTTCTTCTAGATAGTCGTCGCTAAGTTTCTCATCTATATGAGCTTTATTGACGGCGTATATATAGTCAAGTTTGGCGGCAACTGAATATGGGTAACTGTGAATGTAGTCCTTTATTTCTTGGATCGAACCCAAATTTTCAATGTTTATACACGTTGAAGGGTCGACATTTTTGGACTCAAGTTGGTGATTTATGGCTTCTCCACGAGATTTGAGACATTCCACTGTTAAATGATAAAGAGAGTACTCACCAAAGTGGGCGAGCATGGGTAATAACTGAGTGAGCAAATAAGTCGGTTGGCTGTGGAAATTGTTCGCTAACAGTGTCGAAGCTCTAATCACTTTTTTGTGGGCAATCTGAGGGCTATTTTCGATGAGCAATATGCTGCTCTGAAATAGGGCAAGGCTGGCCAAAACTTGCTGCTGTTGTTTTACCGGAAGTTTCAGGTTTACCAACTCGGTGAATTGGTTGGCGTGCTCAAGCAAAATACGTTTGTACTTTAGTTGCGTCTCGCGCTGATACGTTGCTTTTAAGGAATTAAAGTGCGCACCAATGGAATGGATGACATCAATGTCAGCAGCTGAAATGTGGGTTGCATACATCTCACCTAACTTTATGATCATATGTGTGTTATCTGCGTTCTCAGCTAAGTCGATGGCCCTGATTGCACGATGGCTGATGCTGGGAGTCATCTCAAATGCACGAATCGCTAATTTAAGAGCAGGCAGCAGCATTTTATGTTTTTCATAGATACAGCTTAAGCAGTCAATCACGCTCAATGAGAGTGGCTGTGCTATTAGAAAATTGTGGAGCTTATCTATGGCTAAATTTGGCTTGCCTAAGCTGTCGAGAATCAGCGCCTCAGCCACCAATTTGGTTGGGTGCATGTTGGTTTTGGAGTTGTTAATGACGCTAGAGAGTAACTGCCATTTCTTACCTGCAATTAAATGTTCAATCAATGTCGCTTCGAACTGAACGCTAGTACCATTAGGGGAGATCGCCAAAGCTTGAGCTAATCTCTCTTGACTGGCAATGGGATACAAATCATTCAGTTGGGTGAGTTTCTTTGAAACGGACACGGCACTTTGGATCTTTTTACCCAACGTTTGAGTATTAATCGGTTTAGAAACGAAGTGGTGTGCTTCACCTGAAAGGGCGGTTAATACTGTTTCCTGACGCATATCCCCAGAGAGCAAGATTGTCGCCACCGTATGATCGATGAGGCGATTTCGATACAGAATGCCCAACAGCTCAAAGCCAGTAAAAGACTGTTCTAAGTGGTAGTCAATGAGGAGTACATGAAAAGAGTGTGTCTCGACCGCTTTAATTGCTTTTCGATAGTCGGTCGCAATAAAAATACAGTCGCGCGAAACTCCCAAACTAGCCAGTTGCTGCTTGATAAGTATTGTTGCGCTTTTAGAGTCGTCGACGATCAAAATTCGAAGGTCTGTTGGTAAGGTCAAATCCATTTTCCTTAATACCAAATGTTATTTTTTAATTTAGGTGTCAAGTTGCACATTGTCAAGGTGCCTATATCACATACAAACACTCAATAAACTATTGGTAATTAAAGAGTATTAGATAACATTTATGAAAGCCTTCAAACGCAGGTGACTTTTACCTGATTTTAGTGGGGTTATACGTGTTTTAGAAATAAAAAAGAGGCAAGCCGATAAGCTCACCTATCTGTTTTATTGTTCGAGTTTTTATTCGAAATGTTGTTCTTTGCTTGAAGTTTTATTTACCGAAACTCTAGCGTTAATCACGCATGTTTAGAATCAATACTGCCGCTAGAGCCAAGAACGCCGTCATCATTAAGAACACATCGTTGTAAGCCATGATGGCTGCGTCACGTTGCATTGTGCCGAGCAAACTTGCTTGTGCTTGTTGCATCGCAGTTGCGGCATCACTTCCTGACTGAATGAAAAACGCTTGTTGTTGCTGAAGCGTCTGCCAACCAAGTTGACTCACTGAAGGTAGCGACTCCTTGATGTGTGCTAAGTGCTCACGGGTTTTGTTATCCAATAGCGTAGCGATAATCGCGATGCTGAAAGCGCCCCCTAAGTTCCGCATTACGTTGGTTAACGTTGATGCGTCTGGCGTGTCCATTTTGCTGATGTTCTTCATGGCAACCAAAGACAGCGGAACCATGATGAACGGACTACCAATAGCACGCAGAACCATAGATAAAATCAGCTGTTGCCCGCCAAAATCGATTGTCATGTGTGTATTTACGTAACAACTAAAACCGAACATCGCGAAGCCAAAGGTAACCAAGTACTTAGGCTTAATGATCTGTGTTAGCTTTGGCACAATTGGGAATATCAGAAGCTGTGGGAAACCCATCCACATTAGCACTTCACCAATTTCCATCGCGTTATATTGCTGAATTTGAGTGAGATACATCGGTAGAACATAGATAGAGCCGAGCAATGCCATTCCTAGAATCAAATAGGCGATACAAGACATCGCAAATTGCCCATCCCGCAATAGCCGCAGGTTAACCAATGGCTTCTTGTGTTGGAGTTCGTTTATCACGAAGTAAACCAAACTCACCGCCGACACGATACTCAAGCCAATAATAAAGCTCGAACTGAACCACTCTTCACGGTTACCTTCTTCTAACACCACTTCCAAACAACCTAGCCCTAATGCCATGGTGGCGATACCAAACCAATCGGCTTTTTTCAGCGTGCCAAGGTCGAGCTTTTCATCGTCCAAGCCATATCGGATCATGGTGATCACAAGCAAAGCTGGCGGAATATTGATGTAGAAAATATAGTGCCACGAGAAGTTCTCCGTCAGCCAGCCACCAAAGGTAGGGCCAATCGATGGAGCAAAGGTCGCGGTTACACCAAACAGTGCCATACCCACAGCACGCTTGTTGACCGGCAATAACTGAATCACCAGCGAGAAAGCAAGCGGGATTAGAGCACCACCACTGAAGCCTTGCATCGCGCGGAACACGATCATCGAGGTCATGTTCCAAGAGAACGAACACAACAAAGATGAAATGGTGAAAATGGCTGTCGTCCACGTGATATAACGGCGTTTACCGAGCGCTTTAGAAAGCCAACCACTGAGTGGGATAGCGATCATCTCTGCGACTAGGTAAGACGTAGAGATCCACGAGCTTTCATCCAAGGTGGCTGATAGCGCACCTTGAATATCTTTGAGAGACGAGTTGGTGATCTGAATATCCAAGATCGCCATAAACGCGCCAATCAAGCCGCCAAATAGGGCGATCCAATGGCGTCTCGAAACCTCGTCATCATCATTTGTTTGGGTGACAACACCAGCGTTACTCATGGTCTAGCCTCGTTTATCGATGGTCGCTACCACAGACAAACCAGGAAGCAGTCGACCTTTCAACTCTTGCTGATCTGGAATAGTAATTTTAACCGGTACACGTTGAACGATTTTAGTGAAGTTACCGGTCGCGTTTTCTGGTGGTAGGAGCGCAAATTTAGCGCCAGTCGCAGGGGAGAAACTGTCTACCACACCTTCAAGAGGCTGCCCCGGGAACGCATCCAGCTCTACTTCAACCGTCTGACCTTTGTGAATACCACTTAGCTGTGTCTCTTTGAAGTTGGCTTCAATCCACACTTGGTTGTTTGGTACCAAACTCATAAGTGGCGCGCCGGCTTGAATCAACAGACCTTCTCGCACGCTGCGTTTGCCAATTACACCATCTGCTGGCGCGTAAACTTTGGTGTAATCAAGGTTAAGTTGTGCTTGATCTCTTTGTGCTTGAGCTTCAGTCACGGATGCGTTTGCTTGTTCGATTTCACTCGCAATCACGATTAGCTGATCATTACTTGCGACGAGGTTTGCTTTTGCTTCTTCAAGTTCTGCTTGGGTGACTTTTTGTTGTGCGACCATGCTGTCGACTTCATCTTGCGAAGCATAGTTACGCTTTAATAAGCTACGGGAACGCACGACTTGTTGGATTGCACGCTCGTATTCAGCTTGTGCAGAATCAACGCGGCTTTCTGCTTGATTGATCTTGCTACGTTGTAACGTTTGTTGTGCCACTAGATTTTTGACGTCTGATTGCACGACGCTTAAATGGGCGTTTGCTTGAGCGAGTGCTGACTGGTAATCACGGTCATCGATTTGAACCAGCAAATCACCTTCTTTAACCGATTGGTTATCACTCACATAAGACTTAACAATATAGCCAGAGACCTTAGGGCTAATATTCGTGATGTCGCCTTGTAGGTAGGCATTGTCGGTAGATTCAAAGTACTGGCCATAGCCGTACCAGTATCCAGCACCGGCTAAACCCAATGACAGCATGATCGCAGTAGCAATAAGCGGAGCTTTTTTACGTTTTTTTGTGCTTACTGTTTGCGAAGCGTTGTTGTTCTCTGTCATTTTTTCTTTCTCATTTTGTTTTTATTTAGATGTAACGAATTGTAAATGAATTCGATTGATTGATAAGATAGGAAAAAAGGGAAACACTGTTGCAAAAATCTAACTAATGGCGCTTTGGGAGAAGTACGATGGACTTAAATGCTGTGACTGTTTTTACACAAGTTGTTGATTGTGGGAGTTTCACGCACGCAGCTGAAGCATTGAACATGACCAAGTCGACCGTCAGCCGAAAGCTAGACGAGCTGGAACAGCACTTAGGTGTGAGGTTGATCACTCGTTCGACACGAAGTTTAGTCTTAACGCCAGAGGGTGAGCGCTTTTATCAGTCGAGCATGCAGATGCAAGAGATCATGAACCAAGCTGAGCTAGAGGTTTCAGCCAATCAGGATTTGATCCGAGGGCAGTTGAATGTTGTGTTGCCTGTCGAATTGGGACATCAAGTATTAGCCACATACATCCACAGTTTCCTAAAAGAGCACCCAAACGTGACTTTGAACTTAGAACTATCGAATCGAGAAGTCGACATCATTGCGGAGGGGATCGATCTTTACGCACAAATTGGTGAGCTGGTGGATTCGAGCTTGGTTTCTCGTTACCTCACAACATCAAAGCGTGTATTGGCAGCCAGCCCTGAGTATTTAGAACAGTTCGATGACGTCTCTTCACCCGATGATCTTGAACCGCCATTCAGAATGATTGAGGTGGTGAACAAGGCCGCGCGTCTACCCAAGTGGCATTTACAATTAGAAGGCGGAGAGTCGATTTTGATCGATCTACCGTGTCAGTTGCGGGTGAATACCATCACGGCATGCCTAACAGCGTGTGTGGATGGGCTCGGCTTGGCGGTGCTTCCTGAATTCATTTGTCGGGAACACTTTAAGACAGGTAAGCTGATTCGTCTGTTACCTGAATATGAGATGCCGGAAGTTTCAGTAAGCCTAGTGTATGCAGACAGGCAGTTGATGCCGAAACGTAAGAAGGTCTTTATCGACTATCTACTGACTGCTTTTCAAAATAGAGCCAATCAAATAACGAAATAAAGGCATATTGTATTGGGAGCAACAGAAGGAATCGGCTGCCTAACTGTTGATTAGTTGTAATTCATTGACAATGACCAATAACATTGAAAAGAGAAAAACGAACTTGTTAACAAGTTCGTTTTTTTCTGATTGCTAATGTAGTTGTAGGCTAAGTACCGAACTAGCTCTTTTTCTCTGTGTACTCTAGCTTGTAGAAGTGAGCTTCACTTTGTCCATTCGTAAATTGGTTGTATACGCCAGCTTTGAAGTAGCTTAATAGGTGACGCCAGTAGTCAATATCCTGCTCAACTTTACGTTCACCGTTTACGTCAACAATAAGTTTCTTATCACCCACGATTAAATCAAATGCTGTTGGTTTGCCTTGTGGTGCTTTGCCTAAATCATACTGAGAATATGCTACGTCTGATTTGCACATTTCCTTGTCTTGGTTTTTCTTGCCGAACGATCCTTTACAAATTACAGCGTTGTTTTTAATGATTGCCCAGAAATGCCCTTCAATACCATTATTGTCACGTTTCCATACAACACGAAGCAAAGGGTGAGGGACATTGTGAGTACCAAGATCATCTAAGCCTTTGTTATGTACTTGTAGGAATGTAATCTCGTCTTGCTTAGAGTCTGAGTTCTTCATCGACTCTTCAGGTTTTATGATCTCCACCTCCGAACTTAATGTGTATGTTTCATTTGTTAAGTCTGTGCGGAAGTTTTCCTGAACGCGTAGCTCGTTGCGCAGGTGGTCATTCTTCATGGTAAAGACTAGCGCTTCACTTTCTTTGTCGACATAGAAGTTGTTGTTCACAATGCCGTCGTAGTTATTATCGAGCGCAAAATAGTCTTTGTTGCCTTTCTTTCCGTTTGGATCTGAAATTTGAAGTTCAGAAACTGACAAAACATTTTGGTATTGAGAGTAATTAGAAGGTTCGCCTAAAGCTCCTTCTGGATTCGAAAACTGAACATTAGCGATTGCCGAAGAAGAAAAGGCAAGAAGGGCACAGCAAGTGAGTAGGGTCTTTTTCATCAAAAATATCTCTTTTGTATTATTATCATTCAATATAAGCATTGATATCACTTTTGAGATTTATGTGAAACATCTGTGTTTGAAATTGTGGCCGGCACCCAATTTTCTTGTACAAAAATAGAGAGAATTAGGTGTCGATTGGGATTGGTACCTGAGTGTCAAAGGTGTGGATTTTTGCTCGTTAACAACACTACCTGCTAACCCGTAATAGTGAATAAGGTGAGGCTTAAAAACGGCACGTTCAAACTAGTTAGGCTCTGATTTCCACTCTAACGTTTGTCCGTTGCTCAATACGGCTTTTATAGCGCTCGGCGAGACTTTAAGGCCTCTCTGATGAAAGGTTTGATCTGAAAAATTGGCAATGATCTTACTTCCGTCACTGAACTCAGTTTGTTGAACATCGCCGCTCTTATCTAACCATTCGGAATCGACTAACTGTTTATCCCATAACTGTTCGTGCATTGGTTCAAAGCCATCTTGATAGTGTTTGAGTGCTTTGATTCTCTGGCTTGAACTTGATAAAGCTTCATCTCTGGTCAAGTGAACCATCGGTGGTGTGTTGTACAGCATGGCGGTTAAGTCACGTTCTGCTTGTACATTAGTGAACTTAAGGCTGTCTGAATGCCAATGGTGCGTATTGATTACTTCATCATGGAAAACGGCTTGGTAAAGTGGAATTCGATATTGTGGCGAAAATAGTAGCGACTTGTAGGGCTCTTTAACCTCGGCCGGCTTAAAGAAGAAGTCAGGCTTGTGGTCTGGGTACCAACGACCTAAGTAATAGGGAGATTGGCGGTTCTCTTTCATGTCTTTGTCTGTCCATCCAAAACCAACCGTTTCTAAGCCGTGTGCAAACGCGATGCCTTTTGTTGTTAGGCTGTTGCCGTCTTCAGAGCCTAATACTAACTAAGGTTGCTCGCTAAGCCACTTCATTCGGTTGTTGAACGCAGAAAGCATGTCTGATTCGTCGTTTGTATTGCCATTACTGTCTATAGAGACGCGGTAATCTTCACGTGCCATGGCGGTTGCATCAACATCTAAGAACAAGCTGTTGAAGTTGCCGAATCTCATAATGTCTTGAGCACGCTGTTTTACGTATTCTAAATGGCAGTTCGGGTTTAAGTAAAAGCCGTTTCCACGAAATCCTTTTTTCAAACTCCCATCCGCTAGTTCAATCGCACAACTTTGACGCATCGGCTCTGGTAATTGAGCGGTTAGCCAGTTGTCATTGAGCTTCGCAGGAATTGCGGTGTTGTAGGAATCGTAAGTACCGACCAGATATCCGGACTGTTTTGCCAGACCCACAGCGTTAGGTTGATAGAATTCTGGCATCCAATTATCGAATCCAAGCCACAGTTTGTTTAAGCCTGCCTTATTTAGATTAGCGACCATGTCTGAAGACAGCGCTTGTCCCCAAGTCTCTGACGAGTTTAGGTAAGGGGAAGCGTGCTCTAGCAACCAGTTCTTCTTATCCTGTGCTGCTTTATATTGCGCTTTAATCGTGTTGTCTTCGAGTGTCGGATTACCAACAGGATATAACACCTGCAATGACTGGCTAATAGAGTCCAACAATAGTTGTTTGTGGTACTGACTGAACCAATCTTTCCCCTTGGAGAGTGACGATAGCTCTCTTTTCGCTTCCGCAGAAACATTGAGTTTAGAGCCCTCTAGATACCATGTTTTCAATCCCCACCAGTCACTCACATCTTGGATGCTTAATGGGTCTTTGCCAAATAGGTAAACGTGGCTCGCGCCGATCAACTTAGTCACATCTGGATTGCGCTTTTGCTTTGCTACAAGCGTTTCAGACTGGTCATTATTGATGCGCCAATCTCGGTATTGTTTGGCACCATCTAACCACGAGTCTCCGAGGGTGATACGAACAAGAAAAGGTTGTGACTGATTGAGCATCGTAAATTGGTGTGCTGCCTTCATATCAATTTTGGTTTTTGTATTTGAGGAAGCATTAGAGGATGCATCTGAAAAGAGCAGTTGATTGTTGGTTGCATTAACCATTTGATAGCTAATGAAATGATTGTTTTGCTGTACTGTCCAAAAAGGCATCTTCAAGTCTTGAGTAGTGTTACTTCCAGAATGGTTACCGACGAGATAACTTGCCCAAATTGAGTTTCAGCAGAAAAGTCATCGTAGCGATTTCTAAACATCTCGACGGTTAGACCTAGGCTAGTAATTGGCGTGCGCAGTTCATGAGTAAGAAGCTGTAAAACGAACTGCCTCTCTTTTCGTTGTTTTGTTCTTAGGTATAAGACTCTACCGAGTCCGGAAAGCAACGTTAACAGCAATGTAAAGATCAAGGTTTTCATGATCAGATTGTCATTGCTAGGCTCGCTTAAGCACACGTTGCTGTAACGAAAAGTACAGGTTTCACCCGTCAAAGATACCTCTTGCCGCGCTGCAATAGGTTGCCAAACATCTAAGGGAATAGCTTTCCAGCCTTGTTCGCCACTTAACCAAAGCACATCATCTTGTTGCCAAGCGCGGTATCCATTGAGCAGTGCTTCTCTGCCTTGTGCACTTAGGCTTTCTAGTTTGTTATATAAAGGGTGCTGAGGGTTGGTAAGACTCAAAAATGGGCGTATCTGCTCGGTCACATCTGGGTAAGCGGCTAAATAACGACCAGCAAAGCTGCCACCGGCAGGGTGACGTTTGGAGTGTGCTGCAAACCAAATCGAATCCAATGTTTGTTGCTGACACAGAGCGAGCTCGAACTCGATGGCTTCATGTAATGAAGGGTTACTGCTTTCAATCGCTTGGCAGTGATCTTGTATTGACGCTAACGCTGCGATGTCGTCCCAACTGAATTGGTTGAAATCAGGATAGCGGCTATTTTCATGGAGCAGAACTTTCGGATACTGAGCCAACTCTTGTTGAGATACTAAGAGTGGGGATGATTGCCAGCTCAGTTGATACAGAGTTTGCCACTTATCTTGCAAACTTTGGGCATTGACTAGGGTTGGGAGCCAAAAGATCAAGCAAAGAGCTAATGTAAACCTGCGCATCCAATCATTCTCGTTAAAAGTCGTGGGGCGAGTCTAAAGAGTTTTGGGCGCGATTTGTAACCTGAATGTCAACAAGTGTTCTTTTAACAACAAATTGTCGAGTGGGTCATGCTTTTAAATAATAAAGTACAAATACAGTAAGTATCATTTATTTGAAATAAAATAGATAATTGTGTACTTACTGTCATTATTGGGCGAAATGTGGGGACTATACTGGGCTCATACCTAATAAGAGGAACCATCATGAAACTCATCATCAAATCAGTATTGGCAATCAGTATTTTGGCTACAGGCTCTGCTCATGCGTTCGAATTAACCAGCAACGATATTCAAGAAGGTCACCCAATGGCAAAGACTTTTGAATACTCTAGTTGGGGTTGTGACGGCGATAATCAATCACCACAATTGATGTGGAAAGATGCACCAGCAGGTACCAAAAGCTTTGCTATCACAGCTTATGATCCAGATGCACCGACTGAAAGTGGCTTCTGGCATTGGGTTGCGTTTGATATCCCTGCAACTGTGAACGAGCTACCTCGCGGTGTCGACATCTCTAAAGTCGGTGGCAAAGAAGGTCGCATTGATTACGGTACAGTTGGCTACGGTGGCGTTTGTCCTCCAGAAAAAGATGGTATGCACCGTTACCAGTTCACGGTTTGGGCATTACCAACGGACAAACTTAACCTCGACGAAAATACGCCGTCGGCTGTGGTTGGATTCACGTTGAACAGCATGGCTTTAGACAAAGCTAAACTGACCGCAACTTATACACGTTAATAGCTTATGTACGTTAAAGCTTATACACGTACATAATAAGTAAACAAGGGGATGAGATGAATCATCAATATCAAGTGACGATCTTTCGTGCAGAGCAGTTACAAAAACTGCGTAATGTGAGGATTCTATCCCCTAGTATCATTCAGATTATTACAGGCAGTAAGCGCCTGTTTTGGAAAGATTCAGCGGCAGAGCTCTCACATTCTGAGCTGTTGTTGTGTGAGGCATCAGCTTCACTAAGTTTTGAGAACATGCCCCACAAAGGGCGCTTCTTGTCGCGAGTGTTCAGCTTTCAATTCCAACCTTCTCAGGCGATGCTTGATTTAAGTGAGGAACGGTCGAATAATCTGGGACTGCCTACAGTAAAAGCGGATCGAAACTTACAAGACTCACTCAATGCTCTGTTCTCTTTTGATACACAGAGCATGAGCAAAGAGACTCAACAGTTTTGGTTGCAGGGCTTGTACCAGCAATTAGCTGAAAAAGGGGTGTTGCATCTATTGTTTGTCAGTGCCAACGTCTCGTTTAGCCAAAAGCTCAGCCATTACCTTTCACATTCACCAGATGAGAAACATCCATTAGAGTCGGTGGCGGAGCGATTTGCGATGAGCCGAGGGACATTGATTCGGAAGCTCAAACTGGAAGGTATGCAATATCGAGAGGTACTGGCTGAAGTTCGCTTGAGTCACGCGCTTTATCTGATGCAAAACGGACAGCAGAATGTGGCGATGTTGGCTCAGTCTTGCGGTTACCAATCGGAAGGGCGTTTTAGTCAGCGCTTTAAAGGCAAGTTTGGTTTGTCGCCAAGTGAATACATCAAAACCGTCGTCAGCCATAGAGTCGCGAGCAAATAAAGTCGCGATACCATAATCATTCTGTTTGCCTAAACGCTCACTTTCTTATCTCGTGCTGCCAATGCCGCGAAAATCGTGCACGCAAAGGCAACAGATGCGACCAATAGAATCGGCACACTCCAAGAATCTGTCTGAGCATGAAGCTTACCCACCAGCGTTGGGCCAGTGGCTGCCAACGCATAACCGATTCCCTGAGCCATACCCGACAATGATGCGGCTTGGC
>NZ_MAKD01000016.1:32895-42406 GCF_001691235.1 Vibrio sp. ZF57
CAAAAGAGAGCGCGATAATAAATGTCGAGCAGTTGGCTAATCCAAACAGTCCCACCCAAAAGATCGCAAACTCAGGCAAATACAGAAGACCAATCAATCCAACAAATACACTCGATGCACACAGAGTGATGAGCCATTGTTGATTGTCACTTTTGGCTAAGAATGGCAGTAACAGCAGCCCTGGAACCATAGTCGAAAATTGCAGAAATCCATAAATGTAGCCCGCGTCGATTTCGCTGTAGCCAAGATCGTTCAATATCTGTGGCAACCAGCCAGCCAAAGAGTAGAAGGTAAATGAGTTAAGCCCAAGCGCTAACGTTACTTGCCACGCTACGCCGCTTTTAATCATCTGTTTCATCGGCAGAGGTTTGTCTTGTTGCTTGTTATTGCTGGCCGAAGATGAGCGTTTTCTGATTTTAGGCAACCAGATCATCAAAGCTAATATTGGAAATACCAAGTTCATTAACAGCGCTAATTGCCAACCCGTGATCGTAAATAAGGTTAGATTTGAAAACGGCACCATCAAACTTGAGCCTAACGTCGACCCGATGCCCATCGTAAAGATGTACAGAGAAGTCACAGTAGCGATGCGTGTCGGGAAGCTAACTTTCACTACTACAGGCAACAACACATTACCAATCGCGATACCAAGCCCGATCATCACCGTGCCGATATACAAGGTTGGGGTTAACCCAGCAGAGCGCAGTGTAATACCCGTAGTGATCAGAACTAAGCCTAATAACAGGCTAGGCTCTAGACCAATTCGTTGGGATATCTTGGTGACTAATGGTGAGAATAAGGCAAAAGTTAACAGTGGCAAAGCTGTTAAGAAGCCAGCAGCCGATGACGTAAGGTTGAGGCCTTCCATAACCTGAGAAAGCACAGGAGCCAAGCTCGTAAAAGGCCCACGAAGGTTAAGTGCTAGGAATAGAATCCCTAACATCACGAAAATGCTATTACGAAGAGAGGCGCTCATAGGTTGTTCTACTGTTTGCTTATGAGAAGACAGGCTAGCCTACAGATCATTGAATGATTACACAAATACCGTTTAAATAGGTTTACTAATGATTGAACCTGCGCAGTACGCGCTTAGCCAGAAAAGTCACCCATGACTGTATTAAATATCGACAAGCTCATCTCGGACTTCCCACTGCTTCAACAATTGATTGCATTGGAAGAAGTGGTTTGGTTTAACCCAAATGTGACGTCTCTGGAGCGCGGTTTGCTTTATGTGGAATTAGGCGAACAAGATATTCACGATGCGAGCATGAGGCTACAAAGGTTTGCTCCTTATCTAGCCAAGGCGTTTCCTGAAACTCAAGCGACCAATGGCATCATCGAGTCTGAGCTTATTGACATTCCATCTATGAAATCAGTATTGGAAGCGCATAATCAGCAGTCTATAAAAGGGCATTTGATGATGAAGAAAGACAGCCATTTGCCAATTTCAGGTTCAATCAAAGCTCGCGGTGGTATTTATGAAGTACTAACGCATGCCGAGAAGCTTGCGATTGAAGCCGGGTTACTGTGTGAGAGCGATGACTATAGTAAGTTGCTCGAACCTGAATTCCGTGACTTCTTCCAACAATACAGCATTGCGGTAGGATCCACGGGTAATCTAGGCATGTCGATCGGTATCATGAGTGCCAAATTGGGTTTTACGGTCTCTGTTCATATGTCGGCAGACGCGAGATCTTGGAAGAAAAGCAAACTTCGTGAGCATGGCGTCAACGTTGTTGCAAATATGAGCTGCTAAAAAGATAAGTCATAATAGAAGAGTGTTGTTTATAGCTTGTACACACTCTTCCTCACCTCTAAATCCCACCTTAATTCAAACAATAACTTGCGCAGATCGTTATCCAAAACACACATTTTATAAATTAAGCTTCTTAGATGTTCTAACTATCAGTTAGGTTGAGTGGCATTCAACTTGATAGGGATTGAGCAATGCAGACGGACAAAGTGATACAGACAAGACACATAAACACACCAGAAAAATTACTCCAGCGTTTAGATGCTATTGGGGAGTCTTTGGAAGCATCGGGTAAGGCTCATGCTTTGCTGGGATTGGGCTCAGTAGGTATTGAAACAGAACGACTTGATCAGTACTCAGATGTCGATTTTTTCGCAATAGTGCAAACGGGGCACAAGCAGTATTTCTTAGACAGTTTGCATTGGCTATCTGATATTCACTCAATCGACTACGCAGTGAGAAATACCGTCGATGGCTATAAAGTTCTGTACGCTGACGGAATCTTTTGTGAGTTTGCAGTGTTTGAACCCCACGAGTTAGCGCACATTCCGTTTGCTGAAGGGCGTATTGTTTGGCAGCAACATGAATTTGATACACAGTGTTGTGTTTCACCAATAAAAGGGGAGACAGACACTAATTCCCAAGATTGGATCATTGGTGAGGCTCTAACCAATCTTTATGTGGGTATGTCTCGTTATAACCGAGGCGAAAAGCTGTCGGGCAGTCGGTTCGTTCAATCTTACGCACTCGATCGTTTGATCGATCTTGTGGATCAAACTGAACAGTCTGAGCCTGAATTCGTTGATGAATTTATGTCGGATAGAAGGCTAGAAGCACGCTTCCCTAAGTTTGCCCAATTGCTACCAACCTTTACCCAAGGCTACGAGCGCACCGCTGAATCGGCACTTGCCCAACTAGCATTCCTCAACACCCACTTCGCAGTCAACCAAGCCATGTGTGACCGAATCTCTGAACTGTGTTCCAGTAAAGATTAAGCTTATAGCGTGTGAATCCTCAAGCCTAACTGACACCACCTTTCAGATGATAAGCGGCGGGCAACCTAATTGAGCTCTCGAATTATTATTCTTAAGCACTAAACCCGTACGCTTTTGTTTACTCTTCAAGACCGTGACTGTTCGTGTTTACTCCGCTTATCACTGGATGTCGTCAGCCAAATAAAATACAATCGAACAATGTTTTATTAATTCGTGCTTTATCATTATGATGAGAAACTTACTCATATTCATCGTTAGCCTGTTCTTCTTAACAGCCTGTTCTTCAACGAGTAATCATCAGCTAGACGACGAGACATTGAGCAACGAAGACGCTATGTCGAAAAGTATAGAGGGAGAGAGTAATCTCGAGACTTCAAAGGATACAAACGCTGAGACCAGCGTTGATTCTTCCCATGATTCAATCGTTAATCATCAACCACTCACTAACCTTGATTCAAATAAAGACACGATAGCTCACGCCAATGCAGAGCCAGAATCAGTGGAGCCTTCTCAAATAGAAGCGACAGAAACAACTGAAAGCGATGCTAAGAGTGGCGGTGAAAAAGGCATCGGAAGCTATTTTATTCGTCATAATAAACCGACTAAGACGGTGATTAAATCACTAGAGGGCGTGACAGATGCATTGAACGTCATGACGTTTGGGATATTTGCCACCGGTAACGGTTAAATCGTTAACTTAGAACCACAACCTAATAGATAGAATGAAACGTGAAGGCGAGCCAGATGGTTCGCCTTTTTTGATCTTCTAAATCTGGCCACCATTCTTCCTAAGAATCGTGTTCACTTATCTGAGCGCTGAGTCAGGCGACGGTTAACGAAAATAGGAATTATTAGTTCTGGAAGGGAGTCGCCGAATTTACCCTGTTTGACTTGTTATATGCATCAAGGGTTCTAATACTCATCCCAAAGTAAGCAATGAAATCTAATCTTACAAAGACAACTCTTATATTCACTTACGAGCATAGTAAGATGTTTGCTGTTAAGTAGGTTTAGGTTTAGTTATCAATATTCTAGGGAAGAAAAATGAAGAATAAGAGTGTGTTTTTAAGTGTCGCGATGGTGATATTGTCAGCTCATGCAAATGCATCAGATGCGAACCATGAGTCTGTATCAGATGGAGTTATCGCAGAACAAAGAGCGAAGCTTTCTGAAAATACCCAAGGGCAAGGTTTTGGACCGCAAGCTCCACGAGATTTGGGTTCATTAGAAGGTAAAAATACTAGGCTGTTCTCGGATGCCCCTGATTCAACAGCGATGAACTTATGTAATATTCACTTCCATAAAAATGCTGAGCATAAAGGTGGAGAGTTTACTCAATACGCTGGTAACGGTGATGGTAAGGGATTCCAGAGTGGCTTTAAATACACAGGCAAGCTGAGTTCTGCTGAGCTGAAACCATTTGAGGGCAAGGTTTGTCCGAGCGAGCATGGTTCTTTGCATTCGGGTGACACCATTGAAGTTCACTATGTTTATTCAACGGCGCAAGTTGAACCGGGTGAAACACTGGGTGCTTGTTTTAACGATGCGATTACCAACCCGCAACTGCGTGTAGAAACCCAAGTTTACGTATTAGTGAATGACGACAAAGCACCCGACTTTGAAGCGCTCGCTAAACATTCAAAAGTGAACGGCTTACACCAAGCACCAAACATCCCACAAGATACGGGCTCAGCGATCCAATACGCAGGCTCTACAACGGGTCCTGGTTATAATGAGCAAGGTTCACCTTTCCAAGTAACATGGAGCGTTAGACCACAAGTCGCGAAAGTAAATATCGCGACAGTAGGTAGCTGGTGTGAAGGCAATGACTTTAACGAAGATCACGCCCACGGTGTGAGAAACTTGGTGGTTAACCCCGAGTTGTTATCACCCATTCGTAACGACTAAACGATTCTGGCGAACAAAATGATTAAGGCGAGCCAATAGGTTCGCCTTTTTTATGCCCTAACGAAAAGTACTTAGGTTTAGGTTTAGGTTTAATTAAGTCTGGTGGGTAAATTACGTGCGACACTTATTCAATACATGAGTTGTGTAAATCGTATTTAGTAAAAAACGTTCTTTACCAGAATCGAAGCTCCATGATACGTTCATGATCAATTATGTTGGGTTATAGAAAAGGACAGTCCAATGTCATTAGAAAGTGCGATTACATTCTTTATTGCCATGTTTGTATTTGGTATTACTCCGGGGCCTGGCGTCTTTGCCATTTTAGCTCGTGCTATGGTTCAAGGATGGCGAAAGTGCGTCACGCTTTCGTTAGGTATGATATGCAGTGATCTTATTTACCTTGCGCTTGCCTGTTTCGGTCTAGCAACGATTGCCGAGAATTGGTCGATTGCGTTTGAGGTGATTCGCTATGTTGGTGCAGCTTATTTGATTTACTTGGGCTACAAGATGTTTAAGAGCCTGCCTGAAGTGCAAGGCTCTGCGGAACTTGCGGCCAAACAGAGTCAGAAATCTGAACTCGCGAGTTTCGCGCAAGGCTTTTTGATTTCAGCATCGAACCCTAAAGTGATTCTGTTTTATATTTCGTTCTTGCCGACTTTTATTGATCTGACTGTTCTGCGCTCACAAGATATCGTATTAGTTTCTGCTTTAGCATCTGTTGCTCTGATGTCAGGCTTAATACTTATCGCTGTGGGCGCGGGCAGAATGGCAGGTTTGTTAAAAACGCCACGCGCACATAAAAGGTTAAACCAAAGTGCTGGTGGAATAATGATTGCTGCTGGCTCATATTTGGCGATCAATCGATAAATACGAATCTTTAAACAAAAAGGCGAACCGATGGGTTCGCCTTTTTAGTTGGATATAAATGCCATCGTTTAAACAGAGACTTGTTTGTTAGTCACAATGGTGCAATTATTTAACGAGTGATATTACTCAGATGCATGTCTTATGATGACTATCGAACAACAGCTTTCTCGGCTGGATCTAAACTTATTGGTGTCGTTAAGTGTTTTAATCAAAGAGAGGAACGTAACGCGAGCTAACGCCAACAGATGAACAGGATGTGGTTCGAATGAACCGAGACACCTACTACTCAATGGCAGTAATTAATGTATCAAAGGGGGCGACCGTCACGTTACCTGAGATCCCTGAAGGCAAGTACATGTCGATGGAAGTGATTACAGAAGACCACCGCATTCAGCCAATGCAATACGGTTCTGGTACGTTTGATCTTTCTACTCATAGTGGAGACCACGTGTATGTCATCGTTCGTACTGATGCGACGTTCACCAAAGATGAAGTTCATAAAATCCAAAATCAGATGAGCATTGATGCAAAAGCGGATGGCGAGTTTACTGCTATGCAAGTGGATGAGAAATCTTTTGAAGAGGTAGAGACGAGCCTTAAGATGGAAATGCCAACAATACTTAAGCGAGATGGCGCTCAAGCGACATTTGGTATGTTTACAAGCCCTGAAGATGCTTCAAAAGAGATGTTTACCAAAGAGAAGTACGCAGTGGGTGCGGCTATCGGTTGGGGTGGCGCGCAGTTAGATGACAATATTTACGAAGTCTCTGGTAACTTCCCAGCAGACACTTGTCATCAGGCAACCTTTGATGATCCTAAGAACCAAGCGTTTTGGTCGGTAACGGTCTACAACAAGCAAGGTTTCATGTTTGGTGAAATGGCGAACGTAAGCTCAAACACGGCTGAGAAAAATGCAGACGGCACTTACACCGTAAGCTTTGGTTGTGGTGATGATGCAGTAAACAACATCAAAACAGAAAACGATTCTGGTGTGTTTAACTTAGCTTTCCGTCATTACATTCCAAGCCAAAAAGTACGTGATGGATTCCGAGTGCTTCCTTACGTGAAAGCAGTGAACTAATGTTGCGATAGTCGTACAACGATTATAGATGCGCGTTATTACCAAATGGCAATAACGCGCTTTTTTATGGATTCTATTTCATTTCTTGCTTTCTTAAGTGTAGAAACACAAAGGGCGACTCAAAAATGGTCTAACTTTGATTATACGCAGCGAGCCTCAGTTCAAATAAATCAATTAAACCTTTTTCCATCGATACTTTCAGTTGCACCACGCATTTGATCGAATTTAAACCCGCTGACACCTTATGTGATAACGCTTCCAGTTATCTTTTCAGCCTCTAAAGGGAACAAATACCACAACCAGCGTTATAAAAAGCGATAGCCGTGGAGTGTTATGAGTCCTATTTGAGGTGTATAGTTATAGGTAATTCATTGGATTATTGAATATTTAAGTTATCAAAAGATGCGGATGTCATGAAGAAAAACGGATTTACTTTAATGGAATTAATCATCGTGATCGTGATACTTGGAGTATTAGCGGTAACGGCTGCTCCAAGATTTCTAGGTATTCAGGAATCAGCGAGAGAAACGGTACTTGAAGGTGTTGCGGGTGCGATGGAAGGCGTGATCACGCAAGTGACTTCTAAAGCTATTATCGCAGGGCTTGATCCTGACGCAACAAACCCAGGTGATCAGAGCAACTACGTAATCGATTTTGGTATCGGTAGAGTTGAAGTCGACTGGGGCACACTTTGTCCTGAAAGCCGAGGGGAGTCGGGCAACAAATTGACGATGATCGACTTTATGACCTTATCAGATGATGACAGCCTAACTTCTGATTTTGGTAATCGACACACTGTGATTGGGTATGACTA
This sequence comes from Vibrio sp. ZF57, assembly GCF_001691235.1. NCBI lineage: Bacteria > Pseudomonadati > Pseudomonadota > Gammaproteobacteria > Vibrionales > Vibrionaceae > Vibrio > Vibrio sp. ZF57. The sequence goes on from NZ_MAKD01000016.1 coordinate 40,314, forward strand.
CGACTTTACCCAAGCTGAATTAGATAGCACAAACATAACGGATGCTGATCTAGAGACGCGCCAAGGTTGCTTTGTTCTTTATGACTCTTTTGGCCGAACAAATGGCAGCCAATGTCCTGATGAAGGATGTGAGTGTACAGTCCGTATTGTTAACAACAACTGTTAAGCGAACGCATCATTAGATTTTAGAGACAGAATAAAAAAGCGCGTTATTACCGATTGGTAGTAACGCGCTTTTTTGTATTAGCTTATTGGTCTATTTTAGTTTGCTAACGCAGCACTTGCTGGTGGCAAGTCACGCTTCTTAATCACGTATCGCAAACGAAGTAACATCAGAGCGGCTGACACACTCAAGCCCGTTAGAATACCAATCCAAAAGCCTTCTTCACCCATTGCTGGAACAATGTGGTCTGTTAAGCCTAACACCATACCGAGTGGTAGTGCCAAGCCCCAGTATGAAGCGATAGCTAAGATCATCGGGATCTTAGTGTCTTTATAGCCACGCAGTGCGCCGTTAGCAGACGTTTGTAATGCATCGCTGAATTGGTACATCGCTGTAAAGGTCAACAATACTGCTGCTGTCGCGCTTATTGTAGGGTCGGTTGTGTAAAGCCTAATGATCCACTCAGGGAACAGCAGGAACATCGCTACTGAAAGCAATGAAATCAACGCTGCAACCAAGATACCGACTTTGCTCCGTTCAATTGCGCCTAGTTCGTCTTTCTCACCCAAAGCGTGTCCAACACGAATCGTAATGCCAAACGAGATGCTCATAGGAATCACGTAAGTCAGGCTCGAAATGTTAAGTGCAATTTGCGCGGCTGCTACGTTCTCTGCACCAATACGACCAATCATCAGTGCGATTACCGCAAAGATACTGCCACACACTGCAATGTTCATCCCGATAGGTAAACCTAATCTTAGAAGGTGAAGCATCTCTTTTGCTTTTGGCTTCGCATCTGAAAAGTTGATGATGGTCTTGTAGTGGTGATGACCTTTAATGTAGGAATACAGCATTCCCGACATTAGCCAATACACCAAGCTTGTTGCCCAACCACAACCCACAGCGCCCATTTCAGGGAAGCCAAACTTACCGTAAATAAGCACGTAGTTGACTGGAATGTTAATCAGCAAACCAATTACCGAAATGATCATCGGTACTTTGGTGTTGTTCATACCTTCACAGAAGCCGTTTAAGGTGTAGAACAGGGCAATACCCGGTACACCAAAGGCTAGGGCAAACGCATAGTCACTCCCAATTGGAATTATCTCTGCGGCTACGCCAATCCATTCTAAGATCGGTTTAGCACTCACCAAATAAGCGATGAGTAATACGCTAGCAATTAATGCCAACCAAACCATCTGGAAGAACTCGACAGAGATACTTTGAAAGTCACGTGCGCCACGGTGGTAAGCGACAACAGGCGTTAACGCCATAATCACGCCACGCAGTAGCAGCAATACAGGAATCCAAAGGCTAGTGCCAAGTGCAATAGCGGCAAGATCGGCAGGACTTACTTGGCCAGCCATTGTCGTATCGACAAATCCCATCGCTTGGGTAGCTATTTGAGTCAAAATGATTGGAATCGAAAGGTGCATAAGCGCACCCGATTCACGAGTAAAAGGACGAAGTTTCGTTAGCATGGAAGTTCAAAACACCAATATAAATGCACCAGTGATGGCAGGATGGCCGGTGTGCATTTTAGGATGTGCCCGTTGGGCGGGCGACAATATAAACACCTTACTGTATAGGGTCAAGCATTGGATTTATCGAGTTTTACTTGCTCCGAGGTAAGGGTAGGTTGTGATGGTTACAACACGGATATAACGCGCGTAAGCTCATGATTTAGTGGGAATCATGCGAGGTAGTTAAATTATATATTTGCCACATTAATCACTAAGTAGGCGGTATAAGTGATTGTTATGAGAAGACAAAGGCTAGTACAATTGGTGGCATAGGGAACTAGGTAGAAAAGTTCTGTAGCTAAGTCCAGAGCTTTTTTAACATGTGTTGTACAAAAATAGGGATGCAAATGGAAATTATACCAATCCGGAAAATTAACTGATCAGGTCAATCCAATCTCTTGTACACA
>NZ_MAKD01000017.1:0-350 GCF_001691235.1 Vibrio sp. ZF57
ATCACCGATGTTGATGGCAAGTCAGAAAATTATACCGCGACAGTCACTGGTGGCGAATGGACTCTCACAAGTCAAGATTATTCAGCCTTCGCTGAAGGCACTTTAACGGTAGAAGCCACGGTTACAGACATTGCGGGCAATACAGCGACCTCCAGTGACACAGTTGTCAAAGATACGTTGGCGGACATCAGTGTCAATTTCGATGGTTTTGGTGACGAGTATTATAACTCCGCCGAGGTCAGTAATGGCGCATTAGTTGGTACGGTGACCAATGTTGAAGATGGTCAGGAAGTTTCAATCACTATCACTGATGTTGATGGCAAATCAGAAAATTATACCGCGATAGTTTC
>NZ_MAKD01000018.1:0-159 GCF_001691235.1 Vibrio sp. ZF57
GACATTGCGGGCAATACAGCGACCTCCAGTGACACAGTTGTCAAAGATACGTTGGCGGACATCAGTGTCAATTTTGATGGTTTTGGTGATGAGTATTATAACTCTGCCGAGGTCAGTAATGGCGCATTAGTTGGTACGGTGAACAATGTTGAAGATGGT
>NZ_MAKD01000018.1:169-482 GCF_001691235.1 Vibrio sp. ZF57
GGCCAAGATTATTCAGCCTTCGCTGAAGGCACTTTAACGGTAGAAGCTACGGTTACCGACATTGCGGGCAATACAGCGACCTCCAGTGACACAGTTGTCAAAGATACGTTGGGGTGGTGAATGGACATTAGTCGGCCAAGATTATTCAGCCTTCGCTGAAGGCACCTTAACGGTAGAAGCTACGGTTACCGACATTGCCGGTAATACGACAACTTCTAGCGATACCATAGTCAAAGATACGTTAGCGGACATCAGTGTCGATTTTGATGGTTTTGGTGATGAGTATTACAACTCTGCCGAGGTCAGTAATGGC